>CAYUME010000215.1:3113-7581 GCA_964445475.1 uncultured Planctomycetia bacterium | reverse complement strand
CCTGAAATCCTGGCGCATGAACAAACCGGGGCTCGGCCCGATCAACGATGCATGACAAGAAACGGTGCGTTCCGATTCGTTATCTCGCTCGCCACCACCTGCTCCCTGCCTTCCATGCCTCCGCGGCCTGTAAAATGAAGCGGGGCGGGATCGCTCCCGCCCCGCGCCGGTCGCGCACCGACTCCGCCGCGTCCGCCTACATCACCTTCTTCGGCGAGCACCAGTTCACGGCGTTGGCCATGACCTTGCGGACGTTCTCGTCCATGAAGACGGGGTTCGTCTCGTGCCCGGGCTGGAAGTAGAAGAACTTCCCCTTCCCGATCTGCCAGCAGAGCCCCATGCGGGCTACGTCGTCCGGCTTCCCGCCTTTCACCGTATGCAGCCCGCCCAGGGGGACCACGGCGTCCTCGGGGACGGCGTACGGCTCGCTGTACCGCTCCTCGTGCTTGAACTCAAACTCCTTCGGCAGGCCCGCGCAGATCGGGTGCTTGGGATCCTTGACCGTGATCGTGCAGATCTCGGAGTCCCCGAGATACGCGCCCCACGAGCAGGGCGTCCCCATCAGCTTCTTGTTCGGCTTCGCGAAGTGGGCGGAATGGAGCGAGACGAATCCCATTCCGTCCTCCTTCACCCGCTTGCAGATCTTGTCCACCAATTCGTCCTTCACGTCGCCGTGCTTCACGTGGCCCCACCAGACCAGGACCCACGTCTTGGCCAGGACGGCGTCGGGCAGCCCCTGGTCGGGGTCGCCGAGGCCGGCCTTGAACACCTCCCACTTCGGGAGCGACTTCCGGAGCCCCTCGACGATCGCCCCGTTGATGTCGTCCGGGTAGACGTTCTTGGGGGCGGACCCCTCCGACCAGACGACAACGAGCGGCTTGCGGCCCGAGGGCATCGGCTGGGCCGCGGGGGCGGCCGCGACGTGCCGCCCGGCCAGGATCCCCCCCGCCGCCGCCGCGCCGGCGCCCAGGAATCCGCGACGCGACGTTTCCATCCCCACGGCTCCTCCTTGCCGGCACCGGCCGGATCGCACAACGGAAAACGCCAACACCCTCCGGGTCGGGGCCCCGCCGTCGCGCCGGCGGAAGCCCCGCCCCTCGCCCTGACGTGTCCTTACTTCGCAGGCGCCGCCCACTTCACGGCGTTGGCCATGATCTTCCGGACGTTCGCGTCCATGAAGACGGGGTTCGTCTCGTGCCCGGGCTGGAAGTAGAAGAACTTCGCCTTCCCGACCTCGAAGCAGAGCCCCATGCGGGCCACGTCGTCCGGCTTCCCGCCCTTCACCGTGTGCAGGCCGCCCAGCGGAACCGACTTCGGCTCGGGCACCGCGTACGGCTCGCTGTACCGCTCCTCGTGCTTGAACTCGAACTCCTTCGGCAGCCCCGCGCAGATGGGGTGGTCCGGCTCCTTGACGACGATCTTGCAGATCTCGGAGTCGCCCTTGTACGCCCCCCACGAGCACTTGTCGTTCATCAGCTTCTTGTTCGGCTTCGCGAAGTGCGAGGAGTGGAGCGACAGGAATCCCATCCCCTCCTCCCGGACGCGCTTCTCGATCTTGGCGACCAGCTCGTCCTTGACCGCCCCGTGCTTCTTGTGGCCCCACCAGACGAGGACGTCGCACTTCGCGAGAAGGTCATCGGTCAGCCCCTGCTCGGGGTCGTCGATGCCGGCCTTCACGACCTCCCAGCCCGAGAGATCCTTCTGGAGCCCGTCGACGATCGCGCCGTTGATGTCGTCCGGGTAGACGTTCTTGGGGGCGGTCCCTTCGGACCAGACGACGACGGTCGGCTTGCCGCCGGCCGGGGCGGCCTCGAGTCCCTTCGCGCGCAGCAACAGACCCCCCGCGGCGGCCGCGCCGAGGCCGAGAAACGCGCGCCGGGACGTGTCGGACGACATGGTCGACTCCTTAAAGGGTGAAGCGGGGAAAGCGTATGATACCGCCCCCCGCCCGTCAAGACTTTGGCATACCGGGATTGTCACGACACGCCCGGGGGGATGTCGACAAGGAAGAGGGGGGAACCGTTTCGTGCCCGTTCCGTCTTCGTGCTCTTCGCGCCCTTCGTGTCCTCACCCCAGCCGCGCCGCCGCGTCCGGTTCCGCCTTCACCTCGACGATCTCGCCGAAGTAGACCCGGTGGCAGTCCCCCGCGCGGTAGTAGCCGGACCGGATCCGGCCGGCCAGCCGGTCGGGCTGGACGTCGAGGCAATGGACGACGCGGCACGCATAGGCGAGGGGGCACTCGACAAGAAAGGGGGCGTCGACGGAAGCGGCCTGCTGCGCCGTCAGGCCGCAGAGCGCAAGCTTGTCCGCGTCGCGCCCGCTCTGCGTCCCGCAGATCCGGCAGGCGTCGTGGCGGTCGGACGGCGGGACGTTCACGGTGAAGGCCTGGCGGCGCTCGATGCAGGCGTAGGTGTGGCGGCTGGGACGGACGAGGACGACCCACATCGGGAGGCCCCAGGTCACCCCGAGGGTCCCCCAGCCGATCGTCATCGCGTTCGGCTTCCCGTCGGGGCCGGTGCTGCCCAGCAGGAGCCCCGGCCCCCGCAGGATCCGCATGACGGCGGGATAGAGGACCGCCCAGTCGGCTTCCTGCGGCATGCGTCCTCCGGGGCGGGCCTTATTCGGCGCCGCTCCAACAGTACGTGCAGAGCTTTTCCTTCTGCAGTCCGATCGCCTCGACGAGGTCGGGCAGGCGCTGGTAGGCGAGGGTGGTGAGGTTGAGGCGCTGGCGGATCCGCTCGACCATGGCGGCGTAGCGCGGGGAATCGGGGTCGGCGAACTCCGCGAGGCGCGATTCGCCGTCCCCGCCGAGCTGCGCGATCGCGGCGCGGGCGGCCAGGTCGAGCTCGGAGCGCGAGCGGGAGAAGTTGAGGAACTTGCAGCCGTAGACGAGGGGCGGACAGGCGGGGCGCATGTGGACCTCCTTCGCCCCGTACTCGTAGAGCCGCTGGATCGTGTCCTTCAGCTGCGTCCCCCGCACGATCGAGTCCTCGCAGAAGAGGAGCCGCTTGCCGTTGATGAGCTCGCGGACCGGGACGAGCTTCATCCGCGCCACGAGGTCGCGGACCTCCTGGTTCTGCGGCATGAAGCTGCGCGGCCACGTCGGCGTGTATTTCACGAAGGGCCGGCCGTGGGGGACGCAGGAGGCGTTCGAATACCCGATCGCGTGGCCGGTGCCGGAGTCGGGGATGCCGGCGACGTAATCGAGCGCGAGCTTCTCGCGACGGGCCAGGACCGCGCCGCACCGGTTCCGCACGTCCTCGACGTTGATCCCCTCGTAGCTGGAGGCGGGGTAGCCGTAGTAGACCCAGAGGAAGGAGCAGATCTGCATCCGGGGGCCGGGCGCCTTCACCGTCTCCGCCCCCTCCGGCGTGATCCGGACGATCTCGCCGGGCCCGAGGTCGCGGCTGGCGGCGTAGCCCAGGTTGGGAAAGGCGCAGGTCTCGAGGGTGACCGCGCAGCCGCCGGGCTTCAGGCCGAGGATGACCGGCGTCCGGCCGAGCGCGTCGCGGGCGGCGAAGATCTCGCGCGGGGTGAGGACGAGGATGGAGCAGGAGCCCTCGATCCGGGCTTGCGCGTTGGCGATCCCCTTCTCGAAGGAGCTCTCCTGGTTGATGAGCGTCGCCACCAGCTCCGTCGGGTTGATCTCCCCGCCGCTCATCTCGGAAAAATGGGTCGTCCGCTTGTCGAAGGCCTTCTTCGCCAGCGCCTCGGCGTTCCCCACCCGGCCCACGGTCACGATGGCGTACGTCCCGAGGTGCGACCCGACCAGGATCGGCTGGTCGTCCGTGTCGCTGATGACGCCGATGCCGAGCGGGCCCTTCAGCTTCGGGAGATCGTCGTCGAACTTCGACCGGAACTGGGCGTTCTCGATATTGTGGATGTAGCGCTGGAAGACGCCGCGGGCGGTGACGCACAGGCCGCCGCGACGGGTCCCGAGATGGGAGTGGTAGTCCGTGCCGTAGAAGAGGTCCTGGACACAGTCCTCGCTCGACGCCACGCCGAAGAAGCCGCCCATGAGGATGCCCTTTCTCGCGATCGGGTGCCGGTTGACGGGGGGAGGGCCAGCATTATGCGCGTGCGAAACGCGAAGATCACGCAAATTCAGGCGGGTCGGCGCAAAATCCTAATGCTGTTGCACGCACAGCATTAAAGCCCGTAATGGACGCAACGGGCACAATTGCGTTGACAGGCGGCCCCGCCCCCCCATACTGGTCCGCGGACGGGGAGGGCAAGGCTCCCGCCGGGCCGCCCCCCCCCCTCGGTCGCGGAAAACGCCCCCCAGCGCCTCCCCCGCCCCCACCCCCGAGAAGTAGTTTTCCCGATCGGTTCCGCAGCGAGCTTGCAAATCGCGCGCGGGAGGCCATAATACCGCCCTTCAACCTTGACCGACGCGACTGACAAAAGGTTCTTTTTAACCACAGAGTTCACAGAGCTCACAGAGGTACTACCGAGTCTGACTACAGAT
>CAYUME010000215.1:0-3103 GCA_964445475.1 uncultured Planctomycetia bacterium | reverse complement strand
CCTGCCCGCCCTCCTCGCCGCGCTCGCGCCGGCCGGCGGCGCCGCGCCCGCCCCGGACTGGATCGTCGCCCGGCCCGCCGACACCGGAGCCGCCCTCGTCAACCCCGGCATGGGGTGGGTCTTCCACTATTACGACAACGTCCCGCGGAATTACGGCTCCCGGCTCGAGCCGTCCGACACGGTCGACGACTTCCCCGGCCTCTCCGTCGTCTACCTCCGCCTCCCGTGGTCGATGGTCGAGCCCGAGGAGGGCCGCTTCGCCTGGTCCACCGTCGACACCCCCGCCCAGCGCTGGATCGCGAAGGGCAAACAGGTCGCCTTCCGCTTCTCCTGCTGCGAGTCGTGGATGCGCTGGGCCACGCCCGAGTGGGTGCAGCAGGCGGGCGCGAAGGGCTATCCCTTCAAGCCCGGGGAGGAGCGGCCCGACGGCCCGTTCTGGGAGCCCGAGTACGACGACCCCGTCTTCCTCGCCAAGCTCGACGCCTTCCTCGCCGCCGCCGCCGCCCGCTACGACGGCGATCCGACCGTCGCCTTCGTCGACGTCGGTTCCTTCGGCGTCTGGGGCGAGGGGCACACGTACCACAGCTCGAAGCGGAAATGGCCGGCGTCCACCGTCATCCGGCACCTCGACCTCCACGCGAAGCACTTCAAGAAAACGCTGCTCGCCGCCAACGACGACTTCGCCGGCCAGGGGCCGGAGACGATCGACCACGCCCGGACGCTCGGAATGACGCTGCGCGACGACAGCATCCTCGTGCAGGGGGGAAAGAACGCCTACTTCCACGCGGCGATGGCGCAGCCGTTCTGGCCGCGCGTCCCCGTCATCCTCGAGAGCGAGCACTACGGCGGGTCGCGCGACCGGGGGAACTGGCAGGACGGGTCGACGTACCTCCACGCCGTGGAGGCGTACCATGCCAGCTGGGCCTCGATCCACTGGTGGCCGCGCGAGTTCCTCGCGGAGTGCCGCCCGCTCGTCGACCGGATCAACCTCCGGCTCGGCTACCGCATCCAGCTCACGGAGGCTTCGTGGCCGGCGCGCGTCCGGCTGGGCGACGCCTGGACGTTCCGGGCGCAGTGGCGGAACGCCAGCGTCGCCCCGTGTCTTCCCGGCGGCTTCCCCGGCGTGACGCTCAAGGACGCGACGGGCGGCATCGCCGGCGTCTTTGTCGACGAATCGCTCGACGCGCGCACGCTCCCGGTGGGCGAGCCCGGCCGGGCCGAGGCGAAACCGCAGGCGTCCCGCTTCGCGCTCCCGTACGCCATCCGGACGGGGACCTACGCCGTCTTCGTGTCCCTCGGCTCGCGCTCGGGGACGCCCCGGATCGCCCTGCCGCTCGAGGGCGACGACGGGCATCGGCGGTACCGCGTCGGGACGATGGCGGTGGGCGGCGACTTCGCGGTGAAGGCGGCGGGCCCCCTCGAGCGGCGCGGGAACCGCTGGACGATCCCGCTGGCGTGGACGGTCCACGTCCCGCTCCCGGCGGGCGCGGCGCCTTACTTCCACTTCGACGGAGCCGACGGGACGATCCCCTTCCAGGGCGGGCCGGACGGCTCCCCGCCCGGCTTCGCGACACCCGGTCCCACGCCCCGCGCCTGCGCCTTCGCCGTGCCCCCGGGAGCGGAGGGAAAGACCTTCGCGCTCTTCGCCGGCCTCTGGCGCCCCGACCGCCTCGGGCAGCCGGACGAGCGGCTCGTCCCCGACGACGGCGGTCCCGACCGGCGCGTGCCGGTGGGGACGCTCTCCGTCGCGGCGGACGGATCCCCGGCGTTCGTTCCGACGCCCCCCTGACAAGCCACGGAGACACGACGGCATGAAACTGACCGACGCCATCGCCGCGCGCCGCTCGACCCGCTCCTTCCGGAAGAAGCCCGTCTCCCCGGAACAGGTGAAGGCCGTCCTGTCGGCCGCGAACGCCGCCCCGTCGGCAGGGAATCTGCAGGGCTACAATATCGTCGTGGTGAAGGACGCGGCGGCGCGGACGCGGCTGGCGGAGGCCTCGCTCGGGCAGGCCTTCATCGCCCAGGCCCCCGTCGTCCTCGTCTTCTGCGCCGACGCGCGCCGCTCGGGGATGAAATACGGGGAGCGGGGGGAGCGGCTCTACGCCGTCCAGGACGCGACGATCGCCGCGGCGTACGCCCAGCTGGCGGCGGTGGACGCGGGGCTGGCGACGGGCTGGGTGGGGGCGTTCGACGACGACGCGGTGGCGCGGATCGTCGGCGCGCCGCCCCACGTGCGCCCCGTGGTCGTCCTCCCGCTCGGACACCCGGCGGAGCAGCCGCCCCCGAAGCCGCGACGGGATCTCGCCGACCTGGTGCGCCACGAGACCTACAGGCGGTGAGGCCGCCCCGCCCGGAGGTACGGGGCCTCCACAGCAGCAGCAACACCGGCGAACCCCGCCGTCACCCCGCGTACGGGTGCCGGTACGGCGCCCGGTACTCGCGCTTCAGCAGCTTCGCCGCGGCCTCGTTCCCGACGACCTGCTCCTTCGCCGCGTCCCACGCCACCACCGAGTCCGTCTCGTGCGCGATCATGGCGAGCTGGACGGTCGCCGTCGTCCGGAACGCGTCCTCCGGCGTGCAGGGGGCCGGCTTCCGCCCCCGGACGCAGGCGAGGAACTCCTTCATGTGCTCGAGGCCGAGGTCGACCTTCTCCTCGTGCTCCTGCCGCTCCTTCCCCTTCCCGGCGGGGATCACGATCCACTTGTTGTCGGTCGCGAAGACCGTCGCCTTCTCGCCGTAGAAGAAGACGCCGTTGTTGACCTCGGGGGCGTACTCCTCGGCCCCCCAGATCCGGTGGCGCCAGACGACGGGACAACGGTCGAAGTCGAAGTGGACGGTGAGCGTGTCGGGCGTCGTGATCTTGCCCTTCAGCTGGTAGATCCCGCCGGCAGCGACGATCCGTCTCGGCATGTCGAGCCCGAGGGTGACGCGGGTCGCGTCGATCAGGTGGATGCCCCAGTCGACGAGGTGTCCGTGGCCGCTCGTCCGCTCCAGCCGCCAGCTCATATGGCCGACCTGCGGGCTGTAGGGAATCTTCGGGCCGGGCCCGCACCAGAGGTCCCAGTCGAGGCTGGCCGGCGGGTCCTGCGGCGTCGCGTCCTTC
>CAYUME010000214.1:0-7594 GCA_964445475.1 uncultured Planctomycetia bacterium | reverse complement strand
GATCCTCCAGACCGCCGGGGCGACCGGCGGGATCGTCGTCCACCTCGGCTGCGGGGACGGATCGCTCACCGCCGCCCTCCGCGCCGTCGACCGCTTCACCGTCCACGGCCTGGAGCCCGACGCGGAGCAGGTCCGCGCCGCCCGGGAGCGGATCGCGGGCCTCGGGCTCTACGGCCCCGTCTCCGTCGAGCGCTTCGACGGCGCGGCCCGGCCGGACGCGGACGCCCTCGTCAACCTCGTCGTCGTGTCATCGCCCGGCCGGGTCTCGCCGCGGGAGATCCTTCGCGTCCTGGCGCCCGGCGGCGCGACGCTCGAGCGGACGGGAACGGAGTGGAAGAAGACCGTCAAGCCGCGTCCGGCGGACACCGACGAATGGACGCATTTCCTCCACGACGCAGGGAACAACGCCGTTGCCCGCGACGCCCGCGTCGGCCCCCCGCGCGCCCTGCGCTGGGTGGCCGCCCCCCTCTGGCTGCGCAGCCACGAGACGCCCTCCGGCGTCGAGGCGCTCGTCTGCGGCGGGGGACGGATCGCGTATGTGTTTGACGAGGGCCTGGTCGGTATCACCGACCAGCGCCTGCCCGAGCGCTGGTCGCTGGTCTGCCGCGACGCCTTCAACGGGACGCTCCTCTGGCGGAAGCCGTTGGAATCCTGGGGCTGGCCCGAGTGGGCGCGCGACCGGTTCGAGGGGCAGGACTGGACGACGATCACCGGCGGGCGGACGGTCGTCCCCGACGAGAACCAGCGCCGGCTCGTCGCCGACGGCGACCGACTCTACGCCACGCTCGGCTATCGCGCGCCGCTGGCCATCCTTGACGCCGCCACCGGCGCGGTGCGGGCTGTCGTGAAGGAGACGGACCCCGCCTGCCAGATTCTCGCCAGCGACGGCGTCGCCGTGGTCTGGTCGCAGGGCGAGACGCCGGCGCCGGCCGCGCGGAAGAAGGGCGAGAAGGGCGGCGGCGCCTCCGGTGCCCTGGTCGCCGTCGACGGCGCCTCCGGCCGGGTCCTCTGGCGGAAGGAGCTCCCGTCGATCCGGGGGCTCGGCCTGGCGATCGACGCCGGGCGCGTGGTCGCCCACGCGGGCGACGCGCTGGTCGCCCTCGGCCTCCGGGACGGGAAGGAGCTCTGGCAGGCCCGGCCGCAGGACCCCGCCGTCCGGACGCTGGTCGTTTGCGACGGTGTCGTGGCCCTCCTGGGCGCGAAGGGGCTCGAGGCCCTCGACGCCGCCTCCGGCAAGCCGCTCTGGCAGAAGCCGGTCCCCCTGGCCCGCGGCCTGGGCAGCGAGGACCTCTTCGTGATCGACGGCGTCATCTGGCCGTCCCCCCTGGCAGTGGACGAGCAGCAGAAGCCCAGCGGGAAGAGCGCCCACGCGCTAGCGGTCGGCTACGACCTGCGGACGGGCGGGGAGCGGAAACGGATCTTCGCGCCCGACCTCCGCAGTCCGGAGCACCACCACCGCTGCTACCGGAACAAGGCGACGTCCCGCTACCTGATCACCTCCATGGAGGGGGCCGAGTTCGTCGACCTCCGCGAGGGGATGCACTCCCAGGACAACTTCCTGCGCGGCGCCTGCAAGCTGGGCATGATGCCCTGCAACGGCCTGCTCTACGTCCCCCCCGACCAGTGCTTCTGCCAGCCCGGGGCGAAGCTCCTCGGCTTCACGGCCGTCGCGCCGGCCCCTCCGAAGCCGATCGAGCCGCTGCCCGACGCCGAGCGCCTGGAGAAAGGCCCGGCCTACGGTGCCGTCCCGGACGCGAAGCCGGAAGCACAAGACTGGCCCACCTTCCGTCACGACCCCGCCCGGCACGGTGCGACGCCCGCCAGCGTGCCCGCCGCGGTCGTCCCCGCGTGGAGGACGCGGCTCGGCGGCGGCCTTACCGCCCCCGTCGCCGCCGGCGGCCGCGTCTACGTTGCCTCCCGCGACGCCCACGCGGTCCACGCGCTCGACCTCGTGACGGGCAAGCCCCTCTGGCGGTTCGTGGCCGGCGGCCGCGTCGATTCCCCGCCGACGCGCTTCGGCGGTCTCGTCCTGTTCGGCTGCGCCGACGGGCGGGTCTATGCCCTGCGCGCCGCCGACGGGGCCCTCGCCTGGCGCTTCCTGGCCGCCCCGGCCGACCGGCGCATCGCCGCCTTCGACCAGGCCGAGTCCGTCTGGCCGGTCCACGGCAGCGTGCTGGTCGATGGCGGCGTCGCCTACTGCACGGCGGGCCGCTCGACCTACCTGGACGGGGGGATCCGCCTCTACGCCCTGGACCCCGCGACGGGCCGGGTGCTCCACCGCGGGCTCCTGGAGGGTCCCTTCCCGGCCGGCGCGGAACGCGACGTGTCGTTCTACATCCGCGGCGCGAACTCCGACGTCCTCGTCAGCGAGGGCGGCGCCCTCTACATGCGCCAAAAGCGTCTCACGCCGGAGCTGAGCGAGGTCGAGCCGAAGATCCTCTCCAGCAAGGGCGAGGCCGACGTCGGCCTGCACGTCTTCTCGACCGCGGGGCTGCTGGACGGCTCGTGGTACAACCGGACCTTCTGGATGTACGCGAAGCGCTGGCCCGGCTTCCAGCTCGCCAACCAGGCGCCGAAGGAGGGCCAGCTGCTGGCGGTCGACGCCGCCGCCACGTACGCCGTCAAGGTCTTCTACCGGAGGAATGTCCACAGCCTCATGTTCTTCCCGGGCAAGGAGGGCTGCCTGCTGTACGCCGACGCGAACGCGAACGAGCCGCAGATCGTCGGCGAGGAGGGGGCGCGAAAGCCCCTCGCCTGGCTCCCGCAGTCGGAGTACGGCCGGAAGGAGGGGCCGCGGAAGCTCGACAGCCCCGCGTTCGGCCTGGACAAGATGATCGGCTACACGCGGGCCGACCCGCCGCTCTGGACGCGATGGGTTCCCGTGCGCGTCCGCGCGATGGTCAAGACCGCCGACGTCCTGTTCGCCGCCGGGCCGCCGGACGCGTTCGACCCGAAGGACCCCTACGCGTCCTTCGAGGGCCGGAATGGCGCGCGGCTGGTCGCGGTCTCCGCGAAGGACGGCACGGTGCTGAAGGAGCAGGCGCTGGAGGTGCCTCCCGTCTTCGACGGCCTGATCGCCGTGCCGGGCCGGCTGGTCGTCTCCCTCGAGGACGGAAGCGTGGCGTGTCTGGCGGGTCCGTGATGCGCGCGGCGGGAGGGACGGGGCGTTCCGCTCGGGAGGATCCCATGAGAAGCCTCGCCGCTGCCGCGCTGGCCCTGGCGGTCCTGTCTCCCGCGGCCGTCTTGGCGGAGACGCCGAACTTCGTCCTGTGCATGACCGACGACCAGGGATGGGGTGACGTGAGCTACAACGGGCTCACGGCGATCAAGACCCCCCACCTCGATGCGATGGCCGCGGCCGGGCTCCGCTTCGACCGATTCTACGCCGCCGCCCCGGTCTGCTCCCCCACGCGCGGCAGCTTCCTCACCGGACGCCATCCCAACCGCTTCGGATGCTTCCTCTACGGCTACCCGATCCGGCCGCAAGAGCACACGATCGCGCAGGCCGCGAAGTCCCGCGGGTATGCCACCGGCCACTTCGGGAAGTGGCACCTCAACGGCGTCAGCGGGCCGGGGAAGCCCATCCCCGCCGACGACCCCCTCCCTCCCGGCCGCCTGGGCTTCGACGCGTGGCTCTCCGTCTCCAATTTCTTCGATCTCGACCCTGCGATGAGCCGGAACGGGGAGACCGTGCAGCTGGCCGGCGACGGCTCGGACCTTATCGTGGACGAGGCCGTCCGGTTCATCGGGGCGGCCTCCGGGCGGAAGCAGCCGTTCCTCGCCGTCGTCTGGTTCGGCAACCCGCACAGCCCGCACAAGGCGCTGCCGGCGGACCGCGCGGCGGCCGGCGGCTCAGACTATTACGGGGAGATCGTCGCCATCGACCGCGCGATGGGCCGCCTGCGCGCCGAGCTGCGGCGCCTCGGGGCGGCGGAGAACACCCTCCTCTTCTTCTGCAGCGACAACGGCGCCACCGGGCCGGGCTCCACCGGCGGCCTCCGCGGCAAGAAGGGCTCCGTCTGGGAGGGGGGCCTCCGCGTCCCGGGCCTCCTCGAATGGCCCGCGCGCGTCCCGGCGCCGCGCACGACCGGCGTCCCCGCCTGCACCAGCGACCTCTATCCCACGATCCGGGAGATCCTGGGCCTGTCGGGGCCCTGCCCCGTCGAGCCGATCGACGGCGTCAGCCTGCTCCCCCTCCTCGACGGGACGATGCGCGAGCGCCCCCGCCCGATCGGCTTCTGGCATTTCGCCCCGAAGAAGAAGGGCGAGGACCGTCTCGCGCCCGACGCCGGGCACGCCGCGTGGACGGACAACCGCTACAAGCTTCACAAGCCGGCCGGGGGGCCCCTCGCGCTGTACGACCTGCTCGACGATCCGAAGGAAGAGCGCGACCTGGCGTCCGGGAACCCGGACCTCGTCCGGAAGATGAAGGCGGAGCTCGCGGTCTGGCAGGCCTCCGTGCTGAAGAGCCTGCGCGGGGAGGACTACCGGTGAGGCGCGGGGAGCCGGCCGGTCTTTTTCGCCCTGGGTGTATGGTCTGCCGCCTCCTCCGCACCCAGGGAGGGAAGGCGGCCGGGGCGTCGAGGCCCCGGCGCGGTGCGGGTCTTTTCGGAAGGAGGAGGTCATGAAGGGCGTCGCGATCGCGGGGGGGGCGGCGGCGGTCGTGCTCGCGTATGCGGCGGCGGGCGGTCTGGGCCGGGTGCAGGGCGCTCCCGCCCCCCAGAAGCCTCCGGAGGTCAAGCTGTTCGAGTTCCTGGACGCCGACGGCGACGGCAAGGTGTCCGGCAAGGAGTACGACAAGGCCTTTTCCCGGCTCGACGCCGACGGCGACGGGGCCCTCACCCAGGACGAGATCCTCAAGATCTTCAAGGCGGAGCCGGCGAAGAAGGGCGGCGCCAGGAAGAAAAAGCCGGACCCGCCCGCCGATGAAAAGCCGCCTGCGCAGTAAGGCCCCGTTCGTTTGACGTCGGGGCGGCCTCCGGCTTTAATGGGGGGCGCGGAGGACGCAGCCGGAACGGAGCGACCATGCGTGCCAGGCACGAGGACATCTTCCGCGAGTTCCAGCGCGGGCGGCTCCAGCTGACCGCCTACATCCGGTCCCTCGTCGGCGACTCCGAGCGGGCGGAAGATCTCTTCCAGGAGGTCTCCGTCGCCTTTCTCCAGAAGCTCGAGACGCGGGACCCGATCCGCGACGTCGCCGCCTGGTCCCGCGGCACCGCCCGCCACCTCGTCTACCGGGAGCGGACGCGCGCCAAGCGCGTCCAGCCCTTCGCCACCGACCGGATCGCCGACCTGGTCGACCTCGCCTTCCGGGAGCACCAGGATCGGCACGACACCACCGAGGAACGGCATTCGTTCCTCGCGCGCTGCATGCAGACGCTGGCCCCGACGGCGCGGCAGCTGCTGGACCTGCGGTACGTCTCCGGCATGAGCCTCCGGGAGCTGGGCGAGCACCTGGACCGGACCGAGGGGGCCGTGCAGGTCGCCCTCTCGCGCATCCGCCGCGCGCTGCTCGAGTGCATCCGGCGTCACGAGGTCTCGCCGTCGGCGCCTCGGTAATCGGCACGAACGAGCCATGAACGACGACCGGTTCCTGGAACTGTACGACCGCTACTGCGACGGCGCGATGCCGCCGGCCGAGCAGGAGGAGTTCCTGTCGCGGCTGGGCGACCCCGCGTGGCGCGGCCGGTTTGTCGAGCTGGCCCTGCTCGAGGCGGCCGTGACGGAGGAGCTCCGCCTCCGCGGGATGGCGCCCGGGGACGAGGCGGAGGATCCCGTGTCGGCGTGCGCGGCGGCGGGCGTTTCCACGCGGTCCGGCGGCTCGCGCCGGCGGCTGCAGGCCCTGCCTTCGCCGGGTCCCGTGCCGCGCCGCTGGCTGTGGCCTTTCCTGGCCGCCGCCGCGGTCCTGGCGGCCGTCCTGCCGTGGGCCCTGCGCGCCCGCCGGTCCGAGCCTCCGCGAGCCGGAACGGTTGCCCGGGAGGTCCCCGCGCCTGCCCCGGACGCCGCGGTCGCGAGCGCCGTCGAGGCGCCCGCCGCCCCCCCGGCCCCGGACGATTCCGACATGCCGGACGAGCCCGAGGAGCCGGTCGTGACCCGGCAGCCGTTTCCTCCTCAGCCCCCGGCGGAGCCGGCCGGCCCGGAGCCGATCGTGGATCAGCTCCCCCTGGCGGATACGCCGCCGGGCGATCCGGCCATCGAGTGGCCGCCGCCGCAGCCCTGGCGCCGCCAGAAGGAGCGAAAGCACCGCGATGTCGCGACGCGGCCCGCTCCCGTTTCCAGCCCCGCGCCGCACGCCACCGAGACCGCTGTCGCTCAGCTCGTCTCGCTCCGCGGCAAGGTCCACGTGATGACCGGGCGGCAGGGGGGGGGCAAGTCGCCCGCTGCCGTCGACCAATTCCTCTACGCGGGCCATGGCCTCCAGACCGTCGGCGCGAACAGCGCCGCCGTCCTGGAGTTCCCCGACGGGACGCTGCTGGAACTGGGGCCGGAGACGACGCTCCTCCGACTCGACGACGGCGGGGGCGCGGCGGGCCGGCCGGGCGCCGGGGGCAAATCCGCCTTCCTCGATCGCGGCTCGGTCGGCGCCGAGGTCGCCCCCCAGCCCGCTTCCCGCCCGCTCGTCCTGGCCACGCCCCACGCGGAGGCCTGCGTGCTCGGGACCCGGTTCACGCTGACCGTCTCCGGCGCCGCCAGCCGGCTTGGCGTCCACCAGGGCGAGGTCCAGCTCACGCGGCTGTCCGACGGCTCGAGGGTGCGGGTGGGGATGGACCAGTACGCGGCCGTCTCGGCCGGACGACCCCTGGCCGCGGTCCCGCTCCGCGTCCGTGCGGGCCTCGTCGCCCTCTATGCCTTCGCGGAGGGGCAGGGCGCCGTGATCCACGACGTCTCCGGCGTGGGCGAGTCGTTGCCGCTCCGCATCGCCGATCCCTCGGCCGTCAGCTGGATCCCCGGAGGCCTGCTCGTCCACGGCCCCGCGGGGATCGCGACCTTCGGCCCGGCCGAGAAGATCATCGCGGCCTGCAAGGCCAGCGGGGAACTGACCCTCGAGGCCTGGGCCCGGACACCCGACAACGCGCGCGACGGCTACGTCATGGCCCTCGCCTCCAATCCCTACAATCTGAACGTCGCCCTCGAGCAGGTGAAGGCGCCCCCCGCCTACCGCATCCGCCTGACTGCGGGCCGCTCGGCCGAGACGGGGACCCCGCTGCTGAGCCGCCGCGCCCCGCCGCCCTCCGCCCTCCGCCACGTCGCCTATACCTACGCGGCCGACGGGACGGGGACGCTCTACCTCGACGGCGTCGCCGGCGCCGCGCACCGCATCCCCGGCGGGCTCTCCCGCTGGGACACCAATTTCCGGCTTGCCCTCGCCTCGGATCCCCGGGGCAACCTGCCCTGGTCGGGCGAGCTCCGCCGCGTGGCGGTCTACAGCCGCGCGCTGACCGCCGACGAGATTCACCGCCACTTCGAAGCCGGGGCGGACTGAGATCGCGAGGCGGGCCACGCCGGCGCGGCTTATTCCGGGAGAGGCCATGCGATCCTTTGTCCGCGCCCTGCTGGCGGCCGTCGTCCTCCTGACGGCCCCCCCGCGTGCCCA
>CAYUME010000213.1:0-7595 GCA_964445475.1 uncultured Planctomycetia bacterium | reverse complement strand
CTGGGTAGCTATGTCCGGTAGCGATAACCGCTGAAAGCATCTAAGCGGGAAGCGTCCTCCAAGATGAGTCCTCCCTGAAGGGCCCTCGTAGACTACGAGGTTGATAGGCCGGGCGTGTAAGGGCCACAAGGCTCTTAGCTTACCGGTACTAATCGCCCGTTCGGCTTGGCTGCGCCTCTCAGGCAGCCCTACTGGCGCGACGTGCTCTGCAACAATTCGACCCGGTTGAACAGGACGAGTCTCTAAACGCCCTGCCGCAAGGCAGGGCGTTTTTTTTTGCCCCGGGCGCGACGCCTCCCGTCCTCATCCGGCGGATGACCTGCCGGCCCGACTGTGCTACCATGCCCCCGGAGACCCCCGGCCATGTTCCTCCCCGCCACCCGCCGCGAGCTCGACGCACTCGGCTGGGACCGCCCCGACATCATTCTCGTCACCGGCGACGCCTACATCGACTCTCCCCATGTCGGCGTCGCCGTCGTCGGGAAGTGGCTTCTCCACCACGGCTTCCGTGTCGCCGTCATCGCCCAGCCCGCCACCGACGGCCCCGCCGACATCGCCCGCCTCGGCGAGCCCCGCCTCTTCTGGGGCGTCACCGCCGGCTGCATCGACTCCCTGGTCGCCAACTATACCCCCACCCTCAAGCCCCGCCGTCAGGACGACTACACCCCCGGCGGCCGCAACATCCGTCCCGACCGCGCCTCCATCGTCTACGCCAACCTGATCCGCCGCCATTTCAAGGACACGGGGCCGATCGTCCTCGGCGGCCTCGAAGCCAGCCTTCGTCGCGTCGCCCATTATGACTACTGGACCGACGACGTCCGCCGATCTCTCCTGCTCGACGCCAAGGCCGACTGGCTCGCCTACGGCATGGCCGAGCGGACGGTCGTCGACCTCGCCCGCGCCCTGCGGGACGGCGCGGACCCCGCGGGACTCCCCGGCCTCTGCCGCGTCGCCGCGGCCGCGCCCGACGGATTCGTCGCGCTGCCGTCGTACGAGGAGGCCGCCGCCGATCCCGCCGCCTTCCTCCGCATGGCGAAGGCGCTCCACGCCCATGCCGACGCCGGCTCCCCCGGGCTCGCCCAGCGGCACGGCGACCGTTTCCTCATCCAGAACCCCCCGCCGCCCGTCCCGACGACGGCGGAGCTCGATGCGATCTACGACCTGGAGTTCGAGCGGGACGTCCATCCCCTCCACCGCGCCGGCGGGTCCGTCCGCGCGCTCGAGACGATCCGCCAGTCCATCACCACCCACCGCGGCTGCTTCGGCCAGTGCCGCTTCTGCGCCATCGCTGTCCACCAGGGGCCGCGCGTCGTTTTCCGCAGCGTCGACTCCGTCGTCCGCGAGGCGGAGCGCATCCGCGGCCTGCCGGGGTTCAACGGCATCCTCTACGACGTCGGGGGGCCCACCGCCAACATGTACGGGACGGGGTGCGCGAAGGGGTGGGCCTGCAAGGAGAAGCATTGCACGACGCCGCGCGTCTGCGCCAGCCTCCGGCTCGGCCACGCGGCGCAGCTGGAGCTCCTCCGGCGCGTGCGGGAGGTCCCCGGTATCCGGAAGGTCTTCGTCTCCTCCGGCATCCGGCACGACCTCGTCGTCGCCGACCGGGAGCACGGCCGGCGGTATGTCCGGGAGCTGGTGCGGCACCACGTCTCGGGGCAGATCAAGCTGGCGCCGGAGCATACGGAGCCGGAGGTGCTGGCGCAGATGGGCAAGCCGGGCCCGGGGGCGCTGACGGCGTTCAAGGAGATGTTCGACGGCGCCTGCGAGGAGGCGGGCGAGCGCTACTTCATGACCTACTACCTGATGGCCGCGCACCCCGGCTGCACCGAGGAGCACATGCGGCGGCTCCGGCGGTTCCTCGTGGAGACGCTGTGGCACGTCCCCGAGCAGGTCCAGATCTTCACGCCGACGCCGTCCACGCTCTCGACGGCCATGTACCACGCCAAGACGGACCTCGAGGGCCGCCCGCTCTTCGTCGAAAAGGACCGCAACCGGAAGCAGCGGCAGAAGGATGTGATACGGCCGGAGGGGGACAACCGGGGCGCGCAGGGCGGAAGAAGCCCGGGGCGGGGGGGTGCGGGCGGCCGCCGCCCGTCGCGTCCCCCCCGGGGTCGCCGCTAGTGGAATTGCCTCTCTGTCGAGGGGCGGGGCTTGTCCCCGACAGAACGCAGATGCGACAACTCGTCCTCGCTCGCTGGTGGAGAGAATCGCGCCTTCGGGAAGACGGCCTTGAGTTGTGCACAGATCTCCAGCAGCGATTTCATCGCACCCCTCCCTCCCGCATCACCTTCCTCGCCAGCTCGGCCGTCCGGCCGTCCAGCTCGATCCGGCCGCCGACTTCGCCCAGCGGGAACGTCAGCCGGGCCTTGCCCACCGTGACCACCGCTGCGCCGCCGGTCACCTGCACCGCCGCCTTCGGGAACTCCTCCACCGTCGCGTCCACGGCCGTCAGGACGTGGAGGAAGCAGTCCGCCGCGGCGGGCTCCGGGGGCGAGACCTCGATCCGGCACTCCGGTGCCGTGCCCGTGCTTCGCGACGGCGGGTACTCCTGCCCGTCGATCGCGTAGAGATCCTTCCCCTGCACCAGCTTCACCTGTGCCTTGACGGGCAGCAGGGTCTCGACGAAGAGCCGCCCCTTGCCGTTCGTGACCACGAGCCGGGGCGCCTCGCCGGTCGGCGGCTTCATCGCCTGCAGCAGCCATGTCTTCTTGAAGGACGGGTCCTTCGACTTCACCCGGTCGAAGATGACGAACGTCCCCGGCCGGAGGAGGACGACCTGCCGGGTGAAGTGCTCGAGCTTCTTCGCCTGGTACGCCCCGGTGCAGTCGCCGGCGACGTGGAGGTACGGCCCCGGGTCCTCGAAGGCGAGGATCTCGCCGGTCTCGTAGAGCGCGCGGTTCTTCTGCCAGTCGGCGACATCTGCGGTCGCGCCGTTGTGGTGCGGCCAGTTGTGTCGCTGCCCGCCGTCGTTGGAGGTGACCTGGCCGGCGCGGATCGCCGGCCACGTCTCGCCGGGGTCGCGCACGAGGACGGTGTTGTGGGCGATCGTGCGCAGGTGGTAGTTCACGTCGTGCCGGGTGCCGAAGTCGTCGTAGTGGCCCCCGTCGCCCGCCAGCTCGGCCTGCTTGTAGATGACGAAGTGACCCACGTCGAGGTGCTGGTGGGCGGTGAACCGGTCGCCGCAGCGGAAGAATAAGTACGTGGCGTCCTCCGCCCAGGAGCTCCGCGCGTAGACGAACCCCGCCCCGGGGCTCAGGTGGGAGAGCCGGAAGCCCTCGAGGACGCCTTGTTTCGCGGCGGGGTCGCGCCAGAGGAGGTCCTTGTACGCGCCGGTGCCGCCGCTCATGCGGGGGGTGGTCTCGTTGAAGGCCTGGACGACCGCGCTGGCGGGATCGTCGCGGTAAAAGCCGGCGAGAATGAGGCGCGCGCAGAGCGACTTGTCGCGGTCGCCGCCGTAGCCCCGCCCGCCGCCGTCGCCCATCGGCACGGGGCGGCGGGAACGGTACTCGCCGATCCCGGGGTACATCTCGAACAGGTCGGCCACGGCGCGGTTCCGGTAGAACGCCGGCGCCGCGGCATAGTAGTCGACGCCCTCGCAGCGCCGCGCCACCTCGCAGAAGAAGAGCCACTCGTAGAGCCAGTAGTGGATGTAGTACCCCTCGGCCCAGCCGCCGCCGTCGCCGGCCAGCTCCAGGGCGGGCGCGGCGCGCTCGCGGTAGTCCTTCTCGAGCGCCGCCAGGATCTTCGGGGCGCGCTCGTTCTCGTGGTACGACGCGTAGCAGGCCAGCCCGATCCCCCAGTGCTTGTAGCCGTACCAGCCGTTGTGGAAGACGTGCGTCTCGGAGTCGACGTTGGCGTCGACCGTGGCATTGGCGTACGCGACGAACTTCGCGCGCTCCTCCGGCGTCCACGCGTCGTGGCAGAGGTCGAAGACGAGGGCGCAGCGGGCGAGGTCGTGGGCGAAGGTGACGTGCCCCTTCTGGATCGGGCCGCGCACGTACTTCATCGCCAGGGCCACGCCCTCCCGGGCGAGCTTCGCGTCCCCCTCGACGGCGCAGACCAGCCCGATGGAGACCATTCGCTCGTGGTCGCCGGCGTCCGCCTGGCGGGCGGCCGCGGCAGTGCGCTTGTAGGCCTCGGGCCGCGCTTGGGCGAGCGCCTGGATCTCCGCCTTCGAGCCCAGGAGCCGCGGGTGCGCCGTCGGCACGGGGTGGCGGGCCGGCTCGGCAGAGACGGCCCGCGCGGGCGCCACCAGGGCGACCCACGCCAGGAGCATCCGACCGCGCATCCGTGGGGCATTCATGCAGTCAGTCTCCGAGAGCCGTGCGAATCGCGGGAAGACCCGCCGATCAGGCGGGATCTGCAACAAACGGCGCGGCAGCCGTATGCCGCGCCGTTTGTTGCAGGGGAGCCCTTTTACCATAATCCCCCCGTTATGGGTACCGCTAGCGCAGCTCGTCGATGGGCAGGATCTGCTTGGCGTGTCGACCGTGAGCATGGAGCCTGATTGATCCGGGGCATAAAGCCAGGAGCGCGCCGCGCACGTCGGCCGCCGCTCCTTCGCCGGGGAGGCCCGGCTGGCGACAACCCGGCCGGCCGGGTCATAGTTGTGTTCTTTCTGACACACATGTGTCGGAAAGAACACAAATAGGTAGGATTGAAGGGATCATTTCTGGAGGGGCCCTTCCAGCAGCAGGTCGTGCTCCTTCTTCCCCTTCTCGCCCGGCGGGGCGGCGCCGGCGGCGATGCCCATATCGACGTACTGCCCGCCGGCCGTCTGGTGGCACCTGACCGCGAGGACGTTCGCCCCCGGCCGGAATGCCTTCCGCTGGGCCGCCGTCAGCAGGACCTCCTTGTAGTCCACCAGGTGCCCCGCCTCCCGGAAGACCAGCTCGCCGTTGACGTAGACCTCCACGTCCTCGTCGTGGTGGACCGACAGCCGGAGGTCGCCGGGCTCGTCCGCCGGCATCTCGAAGCGGCACCGCAGCCAGATGTCGGCCGTCGTCCACGCGGTCTTCGGGCGCCCCCCGGGGACCTCCCCGCCGAACCCCGCCTCGCCCGCCTTCCACGCCGCGTCGTCGAACGCGGGGCGAATCCAGTCCGCCGGCGGCGACTCGGTTGTCCAGCGCCACGCCGCGCGGCGACCCTCGACGCGCGCCGTCGGGACGAGCCACCGCGCCCGCGGTTCCTGCATCGCGACGCCCATGGACGACAGCAGCCGGCGCCAGAAGGCCGCGACCGCCTGCCCGTCGCCGGAGTAGTCGATGGCGGAGACAACCAGCCACCCGCCGCGGCACGGCACATCGACCAGCGCCGCGCCCTCCGGCTTGGCCAGCTGCTCGTACAGGACGACCGCCGCGCACTTCGCGTTTTCGCCGACGCCATTGAAGAGCGACCAGTCGGTGTTGGAAGCCTCCAGCAGGACGGTCCCCTGCTTCACGAGGGGGCCGGCGAGGCCGCACTTCAGGATCCGGCGGTCGGATTCCTCGGCGAAGTAGAGATCGGCCGCGCCGAAGGGCGCCGTCCATGGGTGGTCTCCGCGCTGCGCGAGCGCGGTCGCCTCCCGCGCCGTCACCTGGAGGGCCGCCGGGAGGATCCGGTTGAGGGCCTCGACGGCCGCGTCCTTCGACCGGACCGACACGAGCACGGTGCCGCGGCGCGCGAGGACGTCGTCCATCCGCTTCCTCGTCTCCGCGGCCGCCGCGTCCGCGAGGCGCTCGCCGTCCACGACGAGCAGGGCGGCATTCGCCGCCGCCGGCCCGTCCTCGACGAGCGGCGCGCCCCATCCCCAGAGGCGCTTGAAGAGCCTTCCCGCCCGGTTGCCGGCGAAGGCGACCGACTGGATCGTCGGCGCGGGCGGAGCGGCGGGGCGCTCGGCCGCTGGCGGCCTCCGGTCCCACGGGCACGGCGCGGGGCCGCCCTTCGCCAGCGCCGCTTTCACCGCCTCGAACATCGGGAGCGGCTTGTAGAGGGGCAACGCGGGGTCCCAGCCGGGGTTGAGCGTCGCGACGAACGGCGGGATCCGCTCGAGCTGCATCCCGGGCTTCCCCTCCTCGAACGGCTTCGCGAAGAAGACGCCGTCGCGGAGCGTCGGAAGCCGCGACGTGTCGCGCCAGCCGAGGCCGAGGTGCTCGAGACCGAACCAGACCGTCTCGCTCGGCGAATAGTACGTCAGGGTCGGGCGGGCCAGCTTCGCGATGTTCTCGTAGACGTCGATCGCGAGCGCCTCGCTTCGGCCGCGGTAGCTCTCATACGCCCGCCCGTCGTTGAAGGCCGCCAGCTGGCCGGGCGTGGCGTAGTACGTGCCGCCCGACTCGCCGACCACCATCGGCTTGTCGACGGCCGGCGGCTTCGGCACGCCGTGGCCGTAGTGCTTCGACCAGACGGGGAGCGTGCCGCGGAGGTCCTCGTCGCCGTCGCACGTGATGAACGGCCGCGTCGGGTCGAGCTGCCGCGCCCGCAGCCCCAGCGCCGCGAGCTTCGCGTAGTAGCCGTCGGCCTCCTCCTTCGGCATCGGGTTGTACAGGAAGATGGCGAAGAGCTCGTTGCCGAAGCTCCAGCCGAAGACGGACGGGTGGTTCCGGTCGCGCCGGACGAGGCCGTCGTAGTGCGCCTCGAACCGCTCCCAGGCCGCCGGCTCCTCGAAGTTGAGCTGGATCGAGCTGCCGAAGAGCGCCGTCTCGTCGAGCACCATCACCCCCATCTCGTCGGCCACGTCCAGGTAGCAGCGCGGGTAGACGTTGGCGTGCGGCCGGACGGCGTTGCCGTTGGCGTCCTTGATCATCCGGTACCACGCCCAGGCGAAGCGGCGCGACATCATGTACGGCCCGAACGGGTGGCAGAGGTCGCCGAAGAGCTGGATGCGTTGGCCGTTCAGCAGCAGGTCCTTCCCCCGGATCGCGAGCTGCCGCCAGCCGAACCGCTCGTAGCGGCGGTCGATGACCCGGCCGCCCGCCGAGACCGAGAGCACGAGGCCGTAGAGGCTCGGCGAATCCGGCGACCACGGGCTCAGCTTGCCGCCGGCCGCCTGACGGAGCCGCACGGTTGACGTCTTGCCCGGCTCGACCGTCGCCTCCTTCGGGGCGACCGCCAGCGCCGCGTCGCCGAGCGTCCACTTCGGCTCCGGTGCGGAAAGGACGTCCGCGCCCGCCCCGTTGCGCCACGGGAGGACCTCGCCGCCCACGCCCACCGCCTGCGCCCGGTCCGAGTCGTTCCGCAGCGTCACCTCCACCTCGAGCGCGTCCCGGTCGACCTGCGGGAGGACGAAGACGTCCTCGACGCGCACGGCGGGGAGGCCAAGCAGGAAGACGTCCTGCCAGATGCCGGCGACCGGCTCGAGGTTCGAGCCCGGCGGGTACGGGGCGAGGAACTTCGGGTGCTTCGCGCTCTGCTTGTTGTAG
Source organism: uncultured Planctomycetia bacterium (assembly GCA_964445475.1). GTDB lineage: Bacteria > Planctomycetota > MHYJ01 > CAYUME01 > CAYUME01 > CAYUME01. The sequence continues at coordinate 195 of CAYUME010000213.1, read as the reverse complement.
AGGCGGTGGTGGCGGACGCCGACGAGCAGCTCGTTCTCGCCGGCCCGGTCGACGAGGCCGGTCACGTCCAGCTCGAACGGCAGCGACTTGTCGAAGTGCTCGCCCGCCGGCTTCCCGTTCACGAGGACCTGGCAGTGCCCGGCGACGGCCTCGAAGCGGAGGACGACGCGCAGGCCGGCCCACTCCGCGGGGACG
>CAYUME010000212.1:0-7604 GCA_964445475.1 uncultured Planctomycetia bacterium | reverse complement strand
TACCGCGTCTACCTGGCCGAGTAGAAGCCTGCCGTCGGCGTCCTCATGTCCCAGCTGGACAAGACGTTCCCCACCAACGACTGCGCCATGTGCGTGATCTCCCCGAAGCTGGTGGAAGTCGGTCGCCACCGCAATATCACGCTGCTGACGAACACGGACGTTATGGGGATCGACGGGGAGCCCGGCCGCTTCACCGCCCGCCTGCGCCGCCGGCCCCGGTTCGTGGACCTCTCGAAGTGCACCGCCTGCGCGGAGTGCCTGAAGGCCTGCCCGGTCGAGAAGGCCAACCTCTTCGACCTCGGGATGAGCAGCCGGAAGGCCATCTTCAAGCTCTACCCGCAGGCCACGCCGAACGGGTACGGCATCGACCGGAGCGACCGCTCCCCCTGCGCCCTCGCCTGCCCCGCCGGCATCCGGGTCCAGGGCTACGTGGCCCTGACCGCGGCCGGGAAGTTCCGCGAGGCCCTCGACGTGATCCGGGAGGCGAACCCCTTCCCCTCCGTCTGCGGCCGCGTCTGCCACCACCCCTGCGAGGCGAAGTGCAACCGCAACGACGTGGACGAGCCCGTCGCCATCCGGGAGATCAAGCGTTTCCTGGCCGACCGGGCGGTGAAGGAGCCCGCTTCGGCCCCGAAGGAGATGGAGCGCCGTGGCGGCCCCGTGGCGATCGTCGGCGCGGGGCCCGCCGGCTTGACCGCCGCCGGCGACCTCGCGGACCGCGGTCACCGCGTGACGGTCTTCGAGGCCGAGCCGGAGCCCGGCGGGATGTTGCGCTGGGCCATCCCCCGTTACCGCCTCCCCACCGACGCCCTCCGGGCGGACATCCAGTGGATCCTCTCCCGCAGCGGGATTGAGCTCAAGACGGGCGTCCGGATCGGCAAGGACTTCACCCTGTCGCAGCTCAAGGAGCAGGGATTCAAGGCCGTCATCCTGGCCGTCGGCGCCCCGATGAGCCGGGGCCTTCCCTTGCCGGGAAAGGATCTCTCCGGCGTGCTCCTGGGGCTCGACTTCCTCTTTGATGTCAGCCACGGCAAGGACGCTCCCGTAGGAAAGCGTGTCGTCGTGATCGGCGGCGGCAACGTGGCGGTCGACGTCGCCATGACGGCCCTGCGTCAGGGGGCGGAGTCGGTCCGAATGGCCTGCCTCGAGTCTCGCGCGGAGATGCCGGCGCACAGCTGGGAGATCGCCGAGGCCGAGGAGGAGGGGATCCGGGTCGAGCCCGGGTGGGGGCCGGTGGAGATCGAGGGCGCCAACGGACGGGTCTCCGGCATCCGGTTCAAGCGCTGCACGCGCGTCTTCGACGAGAAGCGCGCCTTCCGTCCCGCGTTCGATGAGAAAGAGACGATCCGGTTCGATGCCGACACGGTCATCCTCGCCATCGGACAGGCGGTGGAGCTCGGGGCGGCGGACGGGGTCGACGGGGTGCTCCGCGACGGCCGGCTTGCGGTCGATCGCGAGACCCTCCAGACCGGCGCCCCCTGGGTCTTTGCGGCCGGCGACGCGGCCCGCGGTCCCGCCTCGGTGGTCGACGCGATCGATCAGGGGCACGTGGTGGCGGAGTCCGTCGACCGGTTCCTGCGCGGCGACGACGTGGCCGCGGGACGATCGAAGGCGAAGCCCGACACGGCGGCCCTGCCGGCGGGCGAGCACGCCCCCGCCGCCCGGATCCGCCCCCCGCGAACGGGCGCGGAGGAGCGCCGTCGCTCCTACGCCGAGATCGAGTCGGTCCTCACCGAGGAGCAGGCCGTCGCCGAGGCGAAGCGATGCCTGGCCTGCGCCGGCTGCAGCGAGTGCTACAACTGCGTCCCGGCCTGCCTGCCCAAGGCGATCCGGCACGACGAGGCGGGCGAGGACCTGGCGCTGGAGGTGGGCGCCGTCGTCCTGGCGCCCGGCTTCGAGCAGTTCAAGCCCGCGCTCAAGGGGGAGTTCGGACACGGCCGATACGCCAATGTCCTCAGCAGCCTTGAATACGAGCGGCTGCTGGCCGCTTCGGGGCCCACGCAGGGACACATCAAGCGGCCTTCCGACGGCACCGACCCCAAGCGCATTGCCTGGATCCAGTGCGTGGGATCCCGGGAGCCGGCCGGCAAGAACGCCTATTGCTCGGCCGTCTGCTGCATGTTCGCCGCCAAGGAGGCCGTGATCTCCCGGGAGCACGATCCGGAGATCCAACCCACGATATTCACCATGGACGTCCGGGCGTACGGGAAGGACTTCGACGCCTACTACGAGCGGGCCGAGAAGGAGCGCGGGGTCCGGATCGTCCGCAGCATGGTCTCCCGCGTCCTCGAGCGGCCCTCGACGAAAAATCTCGAGCTCACCTGGACAGGCCCGGACGACCGGTTCGTCACGGAAGAGTTCGACCTCGTGGTGCTGAGCTGCGGGATGGAGCCCGGGGAGAGCGCGCAGCGCACGGCCGCGGCCCTCGGCGTGGATCTCAACGCGTACGGATTCTGCCGGACGACCTCCTTCGAGCCGGTCAGCACGTCCCGGCCCGGCGTCTTCGTCTGCGGGGCCTTCCAGGCACCCAAGGACATCCCCGAGACGGTCGCGCAGGCCAGCGGGGCGGCCGGGCGCGCGGGGCCGGTGATCGCCCCGGCGCGCGGCACGCTTGTCACGGAGCGCGTCTTCCCCCCCGAGATCGACGTCTCGGCCCAGGCGCCCCGCGTCGGCGTCTTCGTCTGCCGGTGCGGCATCAACATCGCCAACGTCGTGGACGTGCCGTCCGTCGTCGAATACGCCCGGACGCTCCCCAACGTGGCCTACGTCGAGGAGAACCTCTTCACCTGTTCGCAGGACACGCAGACGCGGATCGCCCTGCGCGTCAAGGAGCAGGGCCTGAACCGCGTCGTGGTGGTCTCCTGCTCCCCCCGCACGCACGAGCCCCTCTTCCGGGAGACGATCTGCGAGGCGGGGCTGAACCCGTTCTACTTCGAGATGGCCAACATCCGCGACCAGTGCAGCTGGGTGCACTGGAACGACAAGGCCGCGGCCCTCGCGAAAGCCAAGGCGTTGGTCCGGATGGCCGTCGCCAAGGTCTCCCTGGACAAGGCCCTGCACCTGACCGACGTCGAGGTCGTCCCCCGTGCCCTCGTGGTGGGCGGCGGCCTGGCCGGGATGACCGCAGCCCTGGGCTTTGCCGAGCAGGGGTTCGAGACCTACCTGGTCGAGCGGGATCGCGAGCTCGGCGGCAATCTCCGGCACATCCGGTACCTGATCGACGGAAGCGACCCGAAGATACTCCTGGCGCAGTCGCGGGCGCGGGTCGAGGCCGAGTCCCGCATCCGGGTCTTCACCGGGGCCGAGGTGGTCGATTTCACCGGTCACATCGGCCGGTTCGTCACCGGCATCCGGCGCGGGGCGGACGGCGAGCGGATCGAGCTGACGCACGGCGCCACGGTGGTCGCCACCGGGGCGGAGGAGATCCGGCCGGCCGCGTATTTGTACGGCCAGGATCCGCGCGTGGTGACCCAGCGCGAGCTCGAAGGGCGGATCGACGGCGGCGCGCTGGACCCCGCGACCCTGCGCTCGGTGGTCATGATCCAGTGCGTGGGATCCCGGGACGAGGAGCGTCCCTACTGCAGCCGGGTCTGCTGCGGCAACGCCGTGAAGAACGCGCTCAAGATCAAGAAGGCGAACCCGTCCGCGGAGATCGTGATCCTCTACCGGGACGTGCGGACCTACGGTTTCCTCGAGCCCTACTACCACGAGGCGCGCCGGGCGGGGGTTCTCTTCCTCCGGTACGAGCCCGGGGCGAAGCCGGAGGCGGCCCTGGAGAACGGCGTCCTCCACGTACGCGCCCGGGATCTCGTCCTGGGCCGGGATCTCCTGCTGGATCCCGACCTGCTCGTCCTGAGCGCCGGCATGCAGCCGAAGGGGAACGAGCGGCTGGGCATGACGCTCAAGGTCCCCTTGAACGCCTCGAAGTTCTTCCTGGAGGCGCACGTGAAGCTGCGGCCCGTGGACTTCGCCTCGGATGGCATCTTCCTCTGCGGGCTGGCCCACTCGCCGAAAAACATCCCCGAGACGCTGGCTCAAGCCTATGCCGCCGTATCCCGGGGCGTCACGGTCTTGTCGAAGAAGACGTTCGCCGTGGGCGGCGTCGTGTCGGTCGTGAACCCGGACCGGTGCGTTGCCTGCCTGACCTGCGTGCGAGCCTGTCCCTACGACGTGCCCGTCATCAACAAGGACGGCGTGGCCGAGATCGAGGTGGCGCGGTGCCACGGGTGCGGCATTTGCGCCTCGGAGTGCCCACGGAAGGCCATCTCGCTCGAGCACTACCGCGACGAGCAGGTCCTGGCCAAGGTGGACGCGCAGTTCGTCTGACCGTGGGGGTGAGATCCTTATGTCCGAATTCGTCCCGGAAATCACCGCCTTTTGCTGCCGATTTTGCTCCTACTCGGCGGCGGACCTGGCGGGATCCATGCGGCTGACGTACCCGCCCAACATCAAGATCGTGCTCCTCCCCTGCACCGGCAAGGTGGACGCCCTCTATCTGCTGAAGGCGTTCGAGGCCGGGGCGGACGGCGTCATGGTGGCCGGATGCATGGAGGGGGACTGCCACTTCATGGTCGGGAACCTTCGGGCCAAGCGGCGCATCCGCCAGGTGCAGCGTCTGCTCGACGAGGTGGGGGTCGGAGGCGGGCGCGTGGCCATGTTCAACCTCTCCTCGGCGATGGGGGCCCGCTTCGCGGAGATCGCCCGGGAGATCACGGAAAAGGTCAAGGCCCTGGGGCCGAATCCCCTCCGGCGCCGGGCGCCCGAGCCGGAGGCCGCCGGCTCGAAGGCCGGGACGCCGGCGCCAGCGTGACGCGGGTCGACGTGAAGATGAGCCAAGGAGGACGGGCATGATCGTCGCGGACCGGAAGCCCTACGACGAGATCAAGGCGATGCTCGGCGGCAGCAAGCGCATCCTGATCGCGGGGTGCGGGACTTGCGTGGCCGTCTGCAGCACCGGCGGCGAGAAGCAGGTCGGGCTCCTTGCCACGGAGCTCCGGATGACCTCCCAGATGGAGAACAAGGGCTGGGAGATCGAGGAGGTCACCGTCCAGCGCCAGTGCGAGCGGGAATACCTCGAGCCGATCGCGGCGCAGGTCGAGCGGGCCGACGTCGTCCTTTCGCTGGCCTGCGGGTGCGGGATCCAGCTGCTGGCCGAGCAGTATCCCCAGAAGCGGGTCCTCCCGGGCGTCAACACGACCTTCTACGGCTCCAACGTCGCCCCCGGCGTCTGGGCGGAGTACTGCCGCGGCTGCGGGAACTGCGTCCTCGCCGAGACCGGCGGGGTCTGCCCCGTCGCGCGCTGCTCGAAGGGGCTGATCCACGGGGCGTGCGGAGGGACCGACAAGGGGATGTGCGAGGTGGATCCCAAGCGCATCGAGTGCGGCTGGTATCTCATCTACAAGCGGCTGAAGGACCAGGGGCGGCTCGATGTCCTGCGCCAGCTGCGGCCCCCGAAGGACCGGGCCTCCGGCCCGGGGGGCGGCCCGCGGCGCCTGACTCGCGAGGAGCTGATGCGGATCGATACGGCGTCGGACGCGGAAAAGGGGACGTCGGCCTAGGGGAGCGATCCGATGAGCAAGCTGAAGGACAAGCTGTCCCGCGGGGAGTTCGTTGTCACGGGCGAGGTCGGCCCTCCCAAGGGGACGAACATCGAGCCCGCCCTTCACGAGGCGGACCTGTATCTCAAGAACGACAAGATCACGGCCGCGAATGTGACGGACCTCCAGACGGCCGTCATGCGGGCGTCCTCGCTGGTCACCTGCCTCAAGCTCAAGGAGCGCGGGATTGAGCCGATCCTGCAGATGGTCTGCCGCGACCGGAACCGGCTGGCACTCCAGTCCGAATTGCTCAGCGCCGCCATCCTGGGGATCGAGAACGTGCTTGCCCTCACCGGCGACCACGTGATGATGGGCGATCACAAGGGGGCGATGCCCGTTTATGACCTGGACTCGGTCGGGCTGCTCCAGGCCATGGCTCTCCTGGAAAAGGGCACGGACCTGGGACGGGACGCCAAGGGGAATGCGAACGTTCTCGACGGCGTGCCGAAATACTTCAAGGGAGCCGTGGTCGCTCCCTGCGCCGACGACGTCGAGCCTCAGATCCTGAAGCTCGAAGCGAAGGTTGCCGCCGGCGCCCAGTTCATCCAGACCCAGGCGGTCTACGATCCGAAGACCTTCGAGGCGTTTATCCGGCGGATCGAGCATCTCAAGGTGCCCGTGCTTCTCGGGATCGTGGTTCTGAAGGGGGCGGGGATGGCGAAGTACATGAACCGCTCCGTGCCGGGCGTCTTCGTGCCTGAGCCGCTCGTCCAGGAGCTGGCGTCGGCACCGAAAGAGAGCGTGGCATCCGTCAGCGTCAAGATCGCCGGACGGCTCATCCGGGAGATGAAGGGGATGTGCCAGGGGGCCCACCTCATGACGCTCGGGTGGGACCGGCACATTCCCGACATCCTGGCGGAGGCGCAGCTCTGAGTCGGGCGGGGTGCCTTCGGGAAGAAAATAACTGTTCTCTGCCGCATGCTTTTCGTAAGATCGTTCGTGATTGAAAACACAAGCGATCCGGCCGCACCCTGACGATCTTCTCCGCCGACCCCGGCGTGCGACGTCGAGCCTGTGAGCACCGGACCTGTCAGCGGTCTTCGTCCGGACGGCCTACAGCGGAGTGACCATGAAGATCGCGATTGCAGGCAAAGGAGGCGTCGGCAAGACGACGCTGGCGGCGGCCTTGGCCAGGCGGTGGGCGCGGGAAGGGCGGTCGGTGATCGCCGTGGACGCGGATCCCGCAAGCAGCCTGCCGGGCGCACTCGGGATTTCGCCGGATCGGGTTCCCTCCCCCCTCGTCGGGATGCGCGACCTGATCCAAGAGCGGACCGGGGCGCGCGAGGAGGGCGGCGGACTGATGTACGCGCTGAACCCGAAGGTCGATGACCTGCCGGAGCGGTTTTCAATCCTGGCGGACGGCGTGCGGCTCCTGGTCCTCGGGACCGTCGAGCAGGGCGGCAAGGGGTGTCTGTGCCCCGAGGCCACCGTGCTCAAGGCGCTGATGCAGCACCTGCTCCTGCGCGTGCCCGACGACGTGGTGCTGGACATGGAGGCGGGCCTGGAGCATATCGGGCGTGCCTCGGCGACCGGCGTGGACGCGATGCTTTCCGTCGTCGAGCCGGGCCTGCGGAGCGTCGGGACGGCGCGACGCGTGGCGGATCTGGCACGGGACATCCGGATCGTCCGGTCCGCGGTCGTGCTCAATAAGGTGCGCGACGAGGTCGAGGAGGCGCTGTTGCGGAAGGCGCTGGTCGGCTTGCCTGTGCTGGGCGTCCTGCCGTACAGTGCGGCGCTTGCGCGGGCCGACCTCGAGGGACGATCCGCAGAGGTGGACGATCCTGCGTTTGTCGACGCCGTCGGCCGCGTCGACCGGGAACTCAAGCGGACGGTGGCCGGCGCCGTTGACGCGCGGTAGGACGTGGAGCGGGGCATCGGACGGGCCGGGTCGTATGGCCCGGGATCGTCGGGGGACGTGATCTTCACGCAGGGATGCGCAGGACACCGTTGAGAGGAGCCACGCATGGCCGACCCGGAGAAGAAGGACGTGAAGGCGAAGAAGCCCCT
>CAYUME010000211.1:0-7623 GCA_964445475.1 uncultured Planctomycetia bacterium | reverse complement strand
CCGCCGAGGAGAAGGCCGCCGAGGAGAAGGCCGCCGAGGAGAAGGCCGCCGAGGAGAAGGCCGCCGAGGAAAAGGCCGCCGCATCCGCAAAGCCGAAGCCGCCGCCATCCGCAGCGTCTCCGAGGCTGGTTCCGACGCAAGTCCCTGTCAAGCAGCCGGACGTGAAGCCGGTTGCGGTTCAAGGTCTCTCCGCGCCTCTCTCTTTGCTGAAGCCGAGGGAGGTGGTCATCAAGCCGAAGGTGGCCCCGGAGACGGCTGCCCCACAAGGCGAAGGTTCTCGGGCCATTATGGGGCTGCCGCAGATCTATCCGCAGGCGCCCGATGCGCAGCCCGTAGCGCCTGAGTCGTCGTCCTCCCCCCGGGCTCCTGCGGCAGCGGCCATGCCGCCGACCGCCGCGCCGTCCCCGATCGCGCCTCATGGCAGTCCGGGGGCCGGCGGCCTCTCCCGTCCGGCCGCGCGTCTCGTATCACCGACCGTTCGTCTGACGTCAGACGAGATCGCGCGCGCGGCCAAGTCGTCCTCCCGGGTGCCGACGATCACGACGCGGATTACTGTGCCCGGCGCCGCCAAGCCGGGCGCCGCGCCGGCGAAACCAGCCGGTACCGGGTCCGGCGCTCCCGCAGCCAAGTCCGGGATCGGGCCCATGCCCACGGTGCCGGCTGCCGTGCGGATCTCGACGGGGACGACCGGCCGGTTCCCGATCCCGGCTGCCGTGAAGCCCCCGGTTCCGGCTGCCGGGGCGTCGGCCCCCGCGGCCAAGTCCGGGATCGGGCCCATGCCCACGGTGCCGGCCGCCGTGCGGATCTCGACGGGGACGACCGGCCGGTTCCCCGCCCCGGCCGCCGGCAAGCCTCCGGAGCCGGTCGACGCCTCGTTCCCCCCCGCGGCTTCCGGGCCTGGCCTGGTGCCGCATGCCGGTGTTGCGCCGGCGTCGCCTGCGGCCAGGTCCGGGATCGGACCCATGCCTACGGTGCCGGCCGCCGTGCGGATCTCGACGGGGACGACCGGCCGGTTCCCGATCCCGTCGTCGGTGAGACCGGTGGCCGCAGCGCCGCACCCGGCGTCCCCCGTCGCACCGAAGGAGCCTGCACCCGTTCCGGCGCCTGTCCAGAAGGCCCCGCCGCCCGTCGCGACGCCGCCGCCTCCGGTCTCCGCTTCCGTTCCGCAGAGAGCCGGACCGGCCCCGGCCGCAAAAGAGGCGGTGGAGGTTCCCAGCGGCATCCAGCCGGTGGTGGAGGCGCACGACAAGCCGGCATCTCCGGAGTCCTTCAACGTCTTCCTTTCCCAGATCTCCGCCGAGGAGAAGCGGGCGGAGGCCGCGAAGCTCATCAGCGAAGTGCGGAAGTGCTCGATGGACGAGGCCCGCGAGTTGACCACCCGCAGCATGATTCCGGTGCTCAAGGACGTCCCGAAGGCCGAGGCGGAAAGAGTCCTTCACCGATTCCGCATGATCAAGGTTGCGGGGCGGATGACGCTGGCCCGGAAGACGTGAGCCGTTCGCGACCGGATCGGCACTCCGCGCCATCACGCAGGAGCGAACCCCCGGCTGGAGCGTGCGAGCAATTCTAAACAGTTGAAGCCCATTGAATATTCGTGTAACCTCATCCACTATATGAGGGATTATTCATGGGGTCGGATCCCCGGGAAGGTGGGGCCATGGACACCCCGGAATTCGAGCGCCGCTGCGAGGAGCACCGGAGGTCCCTGACGGCCTATGCCTTCACGTGTTGCCGGGACCTCGGCCTTGCGGAGGACATCGTCCAGGAGACCCTCCTGATCGCCTTCCAGAAGCGCGACCAGTACTTCCCGGAGGCCGATTTCGGGGGCTGGCTGCTTTCCATCGCACGCCATCTCTGGTTTCGCGAGCGCGACCGTCGCCGGATCGTGCACGACGCGGCGAAATTCGTCCACGACCGCGCCTCGCTCCTCTTCGACCGGGAGCGGTACGAGGACGACGCCTGGGACCGCGAACGGGTGGCCCTGCAGGGGTGTCTCGGGCGGCTGGGCACGGTGGATCGCGAGTTGATCCGCGCCCATTTCACCGACCACCTCAAGTACGCCGAGATCGCCGATCTCATGAAGCGGACGCTCGCGTGGGTGAAGGTGCGCATGTTCCGCGCCCGCATGGCGCTCCTGGAATGCGTGCGGGCGGCGTTGAGGGCGGAGCCCGGTTGAGACGGGGAATGACCATGAGTCCGGACGACCTCCTGGCCTACGTCGACAACGAGCTCGAACCCGTGTCGCGGGAGCGCGTCGAGCGTGAGCTCGAGGCGCATCCCGAATGGCTCGCGGCGCTGGCCGACCTCTGCCGCCAGCGGTTCCTGCTGGCGGAGGCGGTCCGGGACGAGGCGCGGCCGATCCCCGTCGCGGCCGTCGCGGCTGCTATTTCGACGAGCTCTCGCCGCCTCGCGGCGGTTGCCGCGCCGCCCCCGGCCCGGCCGACCCGGCTCGGAATTGTCGCCTTGGCCGCGGCCGCCGTGGTTGTCCTGTCCGTCGGCGCGCTGCTTCTCCTGTCGGGCCGTGGCGCCCCGGCGCCCGCCGGGTCGTCCGCGCCTGACGCGAATCGGACGGCGTCCGGTGGCGGGCTCCAGCCGCGCCGGATCTGGATCCAGCCTCGCGCAAAGGACGGGGCCTCCCCCCCGGAAGACGCCATGCCGGAGGGCTTCCCGGGCGATCTGTACGAGGCGCCGGGCCGTATGGCGTTGCGCCCTCCGGCCGTCCCGCCGGTCGCGGAAACGCCGGTGCCGGATCCGGTCGTTCCTCCGTCCGGGGGCCTGCAGGTCGAGCTTCCGCCTGACGGGGGGAAGGCGGTGACGCCCGTGCCGGCGTCCGATCCCCCGTCCGGCCGGACCGTCGCCGAGCCGGTCCTGGCACGTCTCGAATCCTTTTCGGGCAAGGTCCAGATCCTCCGCGGCCCCAACAACAAGCGGGTCTTGGGCGCCTCGCGCGACGCCGGTCTCCTGAGCGGGGATGCCGTGCAGGTGCAGGGCAAGGGGCGCGCGGTGGCCCTCTACCCGGACGCCACCCGCCTGGAGGTGGGGGCGGACACGACGGTCGCACTGGCCACGCACACCGGCGATGCGATGGGCGATGACTGCGGTGGCATCGCCAAGAAGATCTTCCTGCGTGCGGGCCGGGTGGTCGTCGATGCGGCCTCCCAGCCGGAAGGGCTCCCCCTCCTGCTCGTCACGGCCCAGTCCGAGGTCCGCGTTGTCGGGACCCGTTTCACGCTGGAGGCGGGCAGGGACCAGACGCATCTCGAGGTGCTGGAGGGCCGGGTCCGGCTGACGCGGCGGCAGGACGGGGCCGTTGTCGAGGTGCGGGCCGGCCAGTATGTCACCGCGACGCACGGCGCCCCCCTCCAGCCGCGACCGATGCGCACGGCCGCGGGCCTGATCGCCCTCTACCGGTTCGACGAGGGGCAGGGCGTCCTGGTCCCGGATCTCTCGGGGGCCGGCAGCCCGATCCCCCTCCGCATCGCCAACCCCAATGCGGCCAGCTGGCTGACGGGCGCCCTGCTGGTCCACAACCCGACCGTGGTGGCGACGCCGGACGCGGCGAAGAAGGTCATCCTGGCCTGCCAGGCCTCGCGCGAGCTCACGGTCGAAGCCTGGGTGCGGCCGTGTGCGGGCGGGCAGGGCGGCTACCTGGTGGCCCTCGCCTCGAACCCCTACAACCTCGATTTCCTGCTCGAGCAGGCGGGGGAGGATGCCTTCGCCTTCCACCTGCGCACCAGCAAGACGCGCGAGACCGGCGTTTCCGTGACGGCCCGCGGCCCCGTTTCCCCGGAACGGCCCCTCCACCTCGTCTACACCCGTGCCGCCTCGGGGGCGGGGGTGCTGTACGTCGACGGGGTGCGCCGGGCGGAGCACGTCGTGCCCGGCGACTTTTCGCGGTGGGACAACAGCTACCGGCTGGCGGTGGCCGGGGACGCCAAGGGCCGCAAGCCCTGGCGGGGGGAGGTCCGGCTCGTGGCGGTGTACAACCGCGCCCTCGCTCCGGGCGAGGTCCAGATGCACTACCGTGCGGGGTCCGAGTGAGGCTTTGGAACAGGAGGCCGGTATGCGCCTGACGCGTTCCGCTCTCTGGCCCGGGATGCTGGCCGCAGGCCTGGCGCTCGCCGCGGCCGGCCGCCTGCCGGCACAGGATGAGAAACAGGCCCCGGGCGTCGACCAGCCGGCCATCGACGCGGCCATCAAGAAGGGCGCCGAGTGGCTCCTGGAGCGGGCCAAGGGGGGGCTCCCTTCGTACGATAACGACGAGTGGAAGACGGTCGACGAGCTGGCGTTGTATTCGCTCCTGCACGCTGGCGTCGACCGAAAGAACCCCGAGATTGTCAAGCTCCTCACCCTCGTGTCCGGCCGCGTCCCGAAGCATACCTACACCAGCGCGATCCGCGCCCAGGCCCTGCAGAAGTACGACCCCCAGATGCTGGCGGAGCACATCCGCGGGGCGGCGCTCTGGCTGATCGACAACCAGAGCCAGCGGGGATTCTGGGGGTACGGCAAGGAGGTCCGCGTCCCGGATCCGCCCAAGATCACGATCACCCCCGACCCGCAGAAGGTCTACACCGGCCCGAAGGCGGGCGGCGTGGTGGACGACGGCGTGGCGCGCCGGGGGAACACGACGGCCACGGCGCGCACGATCCTCAAGCGCGGCGGGTGGGGGGAGGACCACGACAACTCGAATTCCCAGTACGCCCTGCTCGGGCTGGCCGCCTGCATGGCCGCCGGCTTCTACCCGCCGCAGGACTGCCTGGACCTCGCGGAGAAGTGGTTCACCGACCAGCAGAACGATGACGGCGGGTGGTGCTACAAGGAGCGCGGGGACGGCAGCACCGGGGCCATGACGGCCGGCGGCATCAGCAGCCTCTGCATCGTCCTTCGCGGCAAGGGCAACTACTCGCCGAAGAAGGACATCCGCATCCAGAAGGGCCTCAAGTGGCTCGGGGAGAACCTCACGTTCGACGGGAACCCGCGCGGAGGCTGGCACTACTACTGGATCTATTCCGTGGAGCGCGCGGGGTCGATGGCGGGGACGGACTGGTTCGGCGACAGGCCGTGGTTCAAGGAAGGCTCCGAGTGGCTCGTCTCCAAGCAGAACGGGGACGGCTCCTGGGGGAACGAGAGCGACGGCAAGAAGGTCGCCGACACCTGCTGGGCGATCCTCTTCCTGCGCCGCGCGACGAAATCCATCGTCTATTCGGGGCCGGGGCGGAAGTGACCCCCGCGGGGTCGCGGGGCACGACCGATTCCAGGTGTCGGCATGGATTCCTGATTGAGGGAGGACGCGTCATGATCAGCCGCAGGATCTTTCTGGCCCAGTCCGCCGCTCTGGCCACCGTGGCGCGCGGACCCCTCTGGGCCGCGGACGACGAGCCGGTGGCGCCCGGCGTCAACCAGAAGGCCATCAACGACGCCATCGTGAAAGGGGCGCAGTGGCTGATCAAGGAGGCCACGGACGGCAAGACGCCCATCTATGACAACCAGGATTGGCGCTACACGGAGGAGCTGGCCCTCTACGCCCTCCTGCACGCCGGCGCGGACCCGAAGCAGCCCGAGATCGTGAAGCTGCTCCAGACCGTCCAGTCCCGCGAGCCGGAAAAGACCTACACCGCCGCCATCCGCGCCCAGGCCCTGCACAAGTACGATCCCAAGATGATGGCCGACCATGTCCGCCAGTCGGCGCAGTACCTGATCGACAACCAGAGCCAGCAGGGATACTGGGGCTACGGGAAGAAGGTCAGCCTGCCGAAGGCGGCTCCGGTGACCGTCACGCCCGACGCGTCGAAGACCTACACGGGCCCGAAAGGCGGCCCGACGGACATCTTCTCGGGCGGCGCCGGGCGGAACACCACCGCGATGCCCCGCACCGTCCTCAAGCGCGGCGGGTGGGGGAGCCACTCCGACAACTCGAACACCCAGTACGCGCTCCTCGGCCTCGGCGCCTGCATCGCCGGCGGCTTCTATCCGCCCCAGGACTGCCTCGACCTCGCCGAGAAGTGGCTCACCGACTGCCAGAACGACGACGGCGGCTACAACTACAAGGATCGGGGGGACAAGAGCTACGGGAGCATGACGGCCGGCGGCGTCAGCAGCCTCTGCATCGTTCTCCGGGCCAAAGGGAACGTCACGCCCAAGAAGGACATCCGGGTGGTCAAGGCCCTCACGTGGCTCGGAAAAAACCTCAACTTCGCGACCAACCCCCAGAAGGGTGGCTGGCACTACTACTGGATCTACTCCGTCGAGCGCGCGGGGTCCGCGGCCGGCACGGATTGGTTCGGCGACCGGCCCTGGTTCAAGGAGGGGGCGGACTACCTTCTCGGGGCGCAGAACGGCGACGGGTCCTGGGGGAACGAGGGCGGCGGCAAGAAGGTCGCCAACACCGCCTGGGCGATCCTTTTCCTCCGCCGGGCGACCCGGTCTATCGTCTACTCGGGTAAATGATGCCCCGGGGCCGTCGCGGCGGGATCGTGCGGGGCGGGGGCCGTTTTGGTTGAACGGGACCCGCCCCGCGTGTATATATGGCCACCTCGTGGCATTGTTTAGGAGGCTTGGCTATGCGATGGATCCCCTCAGCCGCGCTCCCGATTCTCGTCCTGGCGATCGGGGGCCCCGCCCGCGCCGACGACCCCACCCGCGCTGCCCCCGGCGTCGACCAGGCCCGCATCGACGCGGCCTGCGTCAAGGCCGGCAAGTGGCTCCTGGACCGTGTCAACGGCGGCCTGCCTCCCCTGGCCGACAAGTACCACCTGCACGAGGGGCAGACGTACAAGGAGATCTGCCTCTACGCGCTCCTCCATGCCGGCAACGTCGGGGCCGGCGACCCCGAGATGATCAAGCTGGCGCAGGAGACCTGCGACTACGACCTCTCCCACACGTATGGGACGGCCATCCGGATCCAGGCCCTCAACAAGTTCGACCCGGAGAAGTTCAAGGGCCACATCCGGAACTGCGTCCAGTTCCTGATCGACAACCAGGACCAGCGCGGCTTCTGGGGGTACAGCGAGAAGGTCCAGCTGCCGAAGAACATGGTGCCGACCCTCGACCCGAAGACCTACACGGGCGGGGGCAAGGGGGCGCACGTCGGCGCCACGGCCGGCTTCAACACGAGCGCGCGGACGATCGTCCCCCGCCGCGGCTGGGGGAAGGGGAACGACAACTCCAACTCGCAGTACGCCCTCCTCGGCCTCGCCGCCGGCATGTCCGCCGGCCTCTGGCCCCCGAACGACACCTTCACCCTCGCGGACAAGTGGTTCACGTCGGAGCAGAACAACGACGGCGGCTGGTGCTACCAGGAGCACGGTCCCGGCAGCTACGGCAGCATGACGGCCGGCGGCGTGAGCAGCCTGGCCATCATCCTCCGCGCCAAGGGCAACAACGAGCCGTGGAAGGACATCCGGATCCAGAAGGCCCTGAAATGGCTCGGCGAGAACCTGAACTACGGGGGGAACCCCCGCGGCCCCGGGCGCTGGCACTTCTACTGGATCTACGCCGTCGAGCGCGCCGGCTCCTGCGCCGGCGTCGAATGGTTCGGCGACCGCCCCTGGTTCAGGGAGGGTGCCGAGTGGCTCCTCAGCAACCAGAACGGCGACGGCTCGTTCGGCAACGACAAGGAGGTCG
>CAYUME010000210.1:0-7646 GCA_964445475.1 uncultured Planctomycetia bacterium | reverse complement strand
TCGTGGTTGGGGGCGCGGGGGGACTGTTGGTGTTGGGCGAGCGGGCGGGGGGACCCCTGCGGGCGATCCGTGGTATCGCCGACGGCTCGGGCACGGCGTTCGTCTTCGCCTCCCAGGACGGGACGGCGCTCTACACGGTCAACCGGGACGGGACGGTCGCCGAGTACGGTTGGCGTCAATGACGACGGCGGCGAAGGGGACCGGGGCGTCCGGCGCAGTCAGGCTGCGGGATCCCGTCAGCTCCGGCCGTTCGCGCGCAGGAGGTACTCGACGATCTGCCGCTCCTCGTCGGGGGCGATTTTCGCGTTCTTCTGCTGGATCATCACCTTGACTTGCTTTGCCCAGGCCTCGTCGCCGAACGACGCGGGGTCGGGGAGGGCGTGACAGGTGGCGCACTTCCCGACGAACAGCGCCTGGCCCGCATCGGGCGGCGGGGCCGGAGCGGCGGCTGCGGCCGGCTGAGGGGTCGCGGGGGTCCCGGGACTTCGGTCCGGTTCCGACGTCGAGCAGGCCGCCGCGGCCAGTGCTCCCGACAGGACGAGCGTCCGCATCATGTCATGACTCCTTCTCGTGTTCGGATGGAATCCGGTTGCACATCGCAACAGTGTACAATACGGGCAATCGCAGCGGTTGCCAAGAGGGATCCGGCGCGGGTCCCGAGGGGGGGCTGCGACGCGAAGCGGGTCGCGACGCCGGGGGGGCCCTGGTCGGCGCTACGCCGTCCCGGGGGTGAAAGGCGTGCCGGGAATCCGTTGACAGGTCCAGCCGGCGACGGATACGCTTCCTGCCACCGGCCTGCAGGGTGTGATTCCCGGAGGAGCCATGGATATTCCCGCGATGGCATCCCGCATCGAGGCCGTCACCGTCTACGCCTGCGGCGCGGCCGTCACGCGCGCGGCCGAGCTGGCGCCGGCCGCGGGTGCATGGCCCGCGCAGGTTCGGCTCACGGACCTCCCGCTCTCCCTTGACGACGGGAGCGTCCGGGTCCGCGTGGAGGGCGGGGCCGGGGCGGCTCCCGCCGCGGTCGGCCTTCGCGTCGCCCTCGAGGCTCCCGACGTTCCCGCGCCGGAGCCGCCGGCCGAGGAGGCCCTCCGGGAGGCGAGGCGCGAGGTGCTGCGCCTGCGCGCCCGGCTGGGCGACTGCGACCGGCTCGCCGGCCGCCTGAACGAGCTGGCGCTGCCCGACCGCCCGGCGGGGAAGGAGGGCGAGCCGCCGCCGGCCAGCCCGCATGCCGCCCGCCACGGTCTGCTCGATTTTCAGCAGGAGCGGCTGGCTGCGCTCGCGGAGGAGAAGCGCGGTCTCGATCGGCAGCGCCGGGAGGCCGAGGAGCGGATGGCCGATCTTCTCGACCGGAAGCGGCGCGCCTCGACGGTGCGCGAGGCCCGCGAGAACGAGCTGCGCAAGACCGTGGTCGTCACCCTCCGGCCGCCCGACGGCGGCGCCGCGCCGGCGACCGCCCGGCTCGTCCTCGAGTACCAGGTCCCCGGCGCCCGATGGGCCCCGGCGTACGTCCTCCGGTTCGAGCGGGACTGGTCCCGCGTCGCCCTTGCGCTGCGCGCGGCGGTGGCGCAGCGGACGGGCGAGAACTGGCGCGGCGTGCGGCTGACGCTCTCCACGGCGGATCTGCAGGCATGGACGGAGCTGCCGGAGATGAAGAGCGTCCGGATCGGACGCGCGCAGCCGTCGTCGCGGTCCGGATGGCGTCCCGCCCCCGTGGGCGCGGAGGCGCTCTACGCCGACTACGACCGGGAGGCGGGGGAGGAGGCGGCCGAGCCGGAGGAGGCCCCGGAGACCGAGGCGGCGCCGGAAGAGGCGGTGGCCGGCGCGGCGTCGGTGAGAAGCGAGCTCCGTCGGGGCGCCGGGGCGTCGCAGCCCTCGCGTCCCGCCCCGAAGCCGTCCCCTCCGCCCCCGGCCCGGGCCATGAAGTCGATGGCCCCTCCGCCGCCCGCGGCGCCGGCCTCCGTGGCCCGCAACCGACAGATGGCCGACGAGGAGATGATGGCCTGCGAGTCCGCCGCGCCGGTGATGGAAGACGTCTGCTGCAAGAAAGACTCCTTCGGGGGGCTCCAGGAGTTGCCGGAGCCCCCGTCGGAGCCGCCCCTGGGTCCCGGCGACTGGCTCGACTACGGACGTCTCCGCATGCCGGGCCCCGGCGAGGACGCCCGGGGCCGGCTCGTCCGCACCGAGGAGGCGTCCCTCTACCTCGAGCTCCTCGCGCGCCTCCAGGTCAAGGTCCGCTTCGACGTCGTCGACACCGTCCGGTCCGCCCGCGACGCGGCGGACGATCTGGGGGACCTGCCGCCGGAGCACGACTACCCGTCCGTGTCGGGCGGGTTCGACTACGCCTTCCCGGCCGAGACTCCGGCGGAGATCCCGTCCGACGGTCAGTTCCACTCCATCCCGCTCCAGACGCGCGAGGCGCCGGCGAAGATGTGGTACGTGACGGTGCCGCGCGAGGCGCCGGACGCCTTCCGGTTTGCGGAGGTCGTCAACCCCCTCGAGGCCCCCCTGCTCGCGGGGCCGGCCGATGTCTACGCGGGCGGCGAGTTCCTGATGACAGTCCCCGTCCGCGAGACCGCGCCGCGGGGCCTCCTGCGCCTCGGCCTCGGCGTGGAGCAGGCGGTCAAGGTCGCCCGCAACACGACGTTCGCCGAGGAGACGTCGGGCCTCATGGGCGGGACGCTCAATCTCCGTCACGAGATCCGCGTCGAGGTGCGGAACCTGCTCCCCGCGACCGTCCAGGTCGAGGTCCGCGAGCGGGTGCCGGTGACGCGCGAGAAGGAGGAGCACATCAAGGTGGCGGTGTCGGGCGTGACGCCGCCGTGGGAGGCGTACGACCCGGACGGGGAGGTGCTGAAGGGCGGCCACCGGTGGCTGGTCCCGGTCAAGCCCGGCGAGGCCGTGCCGCTCCGCGCCGCCTACACGATCTCGATCCCGGCCAAGATGGAGCTGTCGGACGGGAACCGGCGGGAGCGGTGAGCCTCTCGGCATCCGTCACGTGACGCAAACGGAGGGTCGGCCATGACGGACACGCAGGTCGTCGCGCTCGCGGCGCCGGTCGTCGAGGTCACGCTGCTCGAAGACCGCGCGCTCGCGACGCGGCGGGGGACGGCGACGTTGTCTCCCGGCCTCGCGCGGCTCGTCGTCGCGGACGTCGCGCCCGTGCTCGTCGACAAGACGCTCACGGCGCGCGTCGAGGGCGCGGCGAAGGTCCACGACGTCCGCGTTGTCCGGTACGCCAAGGCCCTGCGGCAGGATCGGCCGGAGGCGATCCGCGAGCTGGAGGACGCGCTCGAGACGGCGCGCGAGGAGGCGGACGCGGTCGCCCGGCGGCGCGGAGTTCTCGAGGGGCAGGTCGGCGGTCTCGACCGGCTCGAGGAGCTGGTCCTCGGCGAGGCGGCACAGGACGCGGCGTGGGACCGCGACGCGCGAACGGCGGCCCGAGACCAGATCGCGCGGCTCGGCGAGCGGGCAGGCGCCCTGCACGCGGAGCTCGCCGCCCTCACCGTCGAGCACGACCGACGGAAGCAGGCGGTCCGCGACCTCGAGCGCCGGCTCGCCCGCAGCCGCACCCCCGCCACCCGCACCGGCGCGCGCATCGAGATCGACGCGGAAGTGTCCGCCGCCGGGGCGTGCGTCGTCCGGATCGACTATGTCGTCCCCGGCGCCTGCTGGCGACCCTGGCACACCGCGCTCCGGATTTCGGGGGCGAAGGACCGCGTCCGGTTCCGCTCCGAGGCCTGCGTCTGGCAGAACACCGGCGAGGACTGGAAGGGCGTGCAGCTCCTCTTCTCGACGCAGCGGCCGTCGCTCGGGACCGAGCCGCCGGCGCTCGCGAGCGACGTCCTCGAGGCTCGGAAGAAGGAGGCCGGGGTCCGGGTCGCGGCGCGCGAACAGGCGATCCAGACGACCGGCCTCGGCGGCGACGCCAACCGGGCGGCGGACGAGATGCCGGGCATCGACGACGGCGGCGAGGCCCTCGCGCTCCGGGGGAGCGATCCCGCCGACATCCCCTCCGACGGCCGCCCCTACCGCGTGGCCTACGGGAGCTTCGAGGCGGAGGCCGAGACGGGCCGGGTCCTGATGCCGGAGCTGGCCGCCTGCGCGTTCACCAAGACCGTGCTGGCCAATGCCGGCGCCAAGCCGGTCCTGGCCGGGCCCGTCGACCTGCTGAGCGACGGCGGATTCATCGGACGGACCCAGGCCAAGTATGTCGCCCCCGGCGAGCGATTCCCGATCGGATGGGGGCCGGAGCCGGCCTTGCGGGTGCAGCGCGAGACAGAACAGAAGGACGAGGACGCGTCGATCCTGAGCGGGTGGCGCGTCAGCCGCCGTTTCGTCACGCTGCGCCTCAGCAACATCGGCGCGACCCCTCTTCCCGTGAAGGTCACCGAGCGCGTCCCGGTCAGCGAGATCGAGCAGGTCGAGATCGCCGTCGACCCGAAGGAGACGACGGGCGGGAAGGCGACGGACCCGGAGGGTTTCGTCGCCTGGGACGTGACGGTCAAGCCCTACGGCCAGGAGACGCTGAAGCTGGCCTTCGCGATCCGGAAGCGGAAGGACGTGAAGGGGATCTGACCGCCGGGGAGGAGCCCGCCGCATGTCGACTCCCTCCCTCGCGTCTCCGGACGTGTCGCGCGCGCGACTCGCGTTCCTGTATGCCGCCATGACGGCCCTCGGCTGCGCCGCCGGGCTCGCCTTGATCCGCTTCCTCCAGCCCTACCCGCGGATCGAGGGGACGGCCACCAGCGCGGTCCAGTTGGGCGTCCTCTTCGGCGCCCCCGTCGGTCTCCTGCAGTGGGGCGTCCTGCATCGACATGCCCGGTCCGTCCTCGGGGCGTCCGGTGGCGATCGCGCGCAGGCGGGGCTCCGGATCGTCCGTGAGACGGCCTGGTGGATCGTCTGGACGATGGCCGGCTCGGCGGTCGGGTGGTCCCTGGTCGTGCTGCAGCTGCACGTGCTTCCCTTCCCGCGATTTTCCCTGCGCGCTTTCGCGACGAGCGGCCTGATCCTGGGGGTTTCCTTCGGGCTGGCGCAGGAACGGTTGTTGATCCGGCATCCGGCCGGCCGAAACGGCTGGCTCGGCTGGACGGTGGCCGGGCAGGTGATCAGCCATCTCCTGACCCTGCCGGTCGGATTGAGCCTGTCCGACACGGTCTGGCAGCACCTCGCGTACAATGTCCTCTTCGGGATACCGTTCGGCGCCGCACAAGCTGTCGCCCTGTACCGCCTGGAGCCGGCCTGGAGGAGACGCCTGTCGGATGCGGTCCGGGCGGCATCCCCGGACCCGCGGGACGCCGGGTGAGGTGGGGCTCCGTGTCATCCCGAATCGCGACGACAGATCGGGATCTGCCCGCCCCCCTTGGGGCCTCCGAGGAAGAGGCTGTAGAGGATCCGTTCGTCAGCTTCATTGCCGGGATGGCGTGGAGTGGCGTTGCGTTGCTCCTCCATGAACCTTCGGAAGACCCGGCGGATTCCTCCCTGGTCCCACGTCGGGATCACATCCGGTTTGTGTCGCGTCGTACGTGTCGTCACCCATCGGACGGAGGCGTAGAGGACGCGAACCCGCCAAGATTTACCCCTTGACACGGGATGACGGGGGGGAGAGGATAAACGGCGGTCCTGCGGGAATCGCGTGACTCGGCATGAAGACGCGCATCCTCAAACGCGACATTCTCGTCCGGAATCGCATCTATCGCCTGGTCCGCTCCGTCGTGCAGCTGCCCGGCCGAAAGCCCGTGGTGCGCGACTGCGTCGAGCACCCCGGGGCAGTGGCCATTGTCCCCCTCCTGCCCGGGAACCGGGTCATCCTGATCGACCAGTACCGGTTTGCCGTAGGCGGGGACCTCTGGGAGATCCCGGCGGGGACGCTGGAGCCGGGGGAGCCTCCCGATCGGTGCGCGCACCGGGAGCTGATGGAGGAGATCGGCTTCCGCGCGGGGCGCCTCGAGAAGCTCGCCGTCTTCTACACCGCGCCGGGATTCTGCGACGAGCGGATGCACCTGTACCTGGCGCGCGACCTGCGCCCGGAGCGGCGGGCGGGCGATCCGGACGAGATCATCCGCCCGCGGGCGGTCTCCTTCGCGACGGCGTTGCGGTGGGTCGGGACGGGTCGTATCCGGGACGGCAAGACGATCGCCGGCCTGTTCCTGGCCGCCCGGCGGCTGGGGGCGCCCGGCCCGGCACGCAGAAAGAGGCGTGGCGCGTGAGCACGGAACAGCAAAACCCCCGCACCAAGGCGGACACCCTGTTCGGGAAGATCGCCCTCGAGCAGGGCTTCCTCACCGAGGCCCAGCTGCGCGAGTGTCTCGAGCTGCAGGCCTACATGGATCCGCCCATCCCCCCGCTCGGCGTACTGCTGATGCGGATGGGATACATCGACGACGCCAAGCTCCGCCAGATCATCGAGGTCCAGCGCAATCGGCTCCGCGACTTCGAGCAGTCCCTCCGGGCGCGGCGCGAGGACAATCTTTTCGGGAAGGTCGTGATCCGGATGGGCCTGGCGCGCGAGGATCAGGTCCGCGCCTGCCTGGAATTCCAGGACGGCCTCCCCCCCGGCCAGATCAAGCGCCTGGGCGACATCCTCGTGCAGAAGGGCGTGCTCACGGCCGAGGACATCCAGAAGGTCCTCGACTTCCAGGCCGGCCTGATCCTCTACTGCCCGGGATGCGACCGCGAGTACAACATGGTCCTTTTCAACGCGGGGGCCAAGATCGCCTGCTACCAGTGCGGCGCGCGGATCCGCGTGCCGGACGGGAAGGCGTCGGATGAGCCGCCGCCGCTGCCGTCGAAAAAGAAGCCCTGACGATCTTCGCGCGACCTGCGGGAAGACGGGACCGGCATTCCCCCGAGTTGCGACCTCTGCGAAAGAAGGCCTGGACCGGTTCTCCCGGCCGGCAGGAGGGCCCGCGCGGGGCCGTTTGTGTCCGAAGGAACTCCCGTGTAGAATGCGGATAATGGATGTGCTCCCGCGGTGCGGCTCGAGGCCGGAGGAGGAACCGCCATGACAAAGCGCACGCCCGAGGCTCCGGGACCCGCCGGCCGGAAACGCTGGGTCCCGCCGGCGATCCGGAGCGGCCGGATGTTCGAGGCCAAGTGCGGCAAGTGCGATCCGCGGCCGAATCCCCAGGACATCAAGCACTGCCAGGGCAATCCCCCTTCGTAGCGCACGCGGAGATCGGGGTTCCCCGATGGCGAAAGCCGGCGCGGCATCCGACGACGATCTTCTCCTGTCGATAGGCGCGATCCCCGGCCGGGTGCGCCTCGGCGATTTTCCCCGCCTGTCCCGTCTGCTGCGTGAGCGTCACGCACCCTTCCTGCTGCCGCTCAGCCCGCGGTGCGACGTGGCCTGGACGCTGCGGCTGACGGAGCGGCCGCTCTCGACGCCGGGGCCGGGGATCGGTTCGGGACCGGTCGTCCGGATCCGGGGCGACCGGATCGTGGTGGCGCGGCGAGACTACGCGGCGTGCTGGAATCGGACGGTGCGCGGCGGGCGCGGCGTGTGGGACGGGGAGGGGGATTGCGCTTTCCATCCGGCGTCCGCCGATTCTCTCCTGCGCGCCTTCCTGTCCATCCTCTTCCCGCGCGCGGGCGGGGCGCTCTTCCACGCCGCCGCCGTGCGGATCGGCGGGGCCGGCGTCCTGTTC
>CAYUME010000209.1:477-7648 GCA_964445475.1 uncultured Planctomycetia bacterium | reverse complement strand
CGTCCCGACCACCGGCAGCTCGACGTCGGTGATCTTCCGGATCCAGTCGACGAGGACGCGGGCGGCCGGGGCCTCGCCGCCTTCGTCGGCCTTCGCCCGGCGCGTCGCGCCGCGCGGCCGGTCCGGCGGCGGCGCGGGGGGAGGCTCGACCACCACGACGGCCACGGCCCGGCCGTCCCGGACGAGGTCCAGGGAGAGGACGGGAAGCCCGGCGCCCATCCCCAGGGCGGCGCCCAGGCACGCGGCAGGAATCGTGAGCCTCGGCTTCATGGGAGAATCTGGCCCCCGGCTGACGGGCACATCCGAAGCGGGTCTACAGAACGAATACCGACGCGCCAGGCTATTCAGATCACCATGGATGGACCAGTGTAGCAGCCCGCGCCTGCTCGCGGAAGGCCTACGACCGCCCGGCTACCGCCGGGCATCCCGGGGACCGGCCCGGAATTCCGGCCGCTTCTCCTTGGAAGGCAGCCCGGAAATGTGTTCAATACGGACACCCGAGCCGGGCGGAACGCCGTGCCCCCGGTCGCCTGCGCTGCAACGACGCGCGATCCCTTGTGCAATCTCAGCCGAGTAGGCGGCAGGATGGAGACCCATGGGGTTTTCCGGGACCCACCACAATCCGCCCGACAGCAACCCGTCCAGCAGCCCGGATCCGGGAAAGTCGAGCCGGATCGAGCGGGGGCGGCCGCCGCCCGGCGAGTCCGTCTCCGTGGCCATTGACGGCTTCGAGATCCTCGAGCTCCTCGGCAAGGGCGGCATGGGCGCGGTCTACCTCGCCCACGACCCCGTTCTCAACCGGGTCGTGGCCCTCAAGCTGCTCGAGCAGACCGAGGGTGACGCCGGGGCCGGGGCCGCCGCCCGCTTTCTCCGGGAGGCCGTTCTCACGGGTCGGCTCAACCACGCGGGCATCGTCCCGATCCACCGGGTCGGGTTCGATCCCCGTTGCGGATACTATTATTGCATGCGATACCTCCGGGGGCGGACGCTGGACCGCCTCCTGGCTGAGCGGGGCCAGCAGGCGGGGGTGTCGGAATCGGTTCGCCAGACCCGCCTGCTCCATCTCTTTGTGCGCGTCTGCGAGGCCGTCGCCCACGCCCACCGCCACGGCGTCGTCCACCGCGACCTGAAGCCGTCCAACGTCATGCTGACGGACGCCGACGAGGTCTTCGTCCTCGACTGGGGCGTGGCCAAGGACCTGGGGACGTGGGACCCCCTCGGGGAGTGGAAGCGGGATCCGGAGGACGCGCCGCGGGCCGAGGCCTGCCTGAACCGGCACCAGGAGACCTCGCGGGCGCTCCTCGCCCAGGCGCGCGGCCGGCGCTCCCTGGCGGACCGTTTCAAGGGCCTTTTCGCGGGTCCCCCGGGGAAGCCGGAGGGGGAGCTCGACGGCCTCACCCTGAAAGGGACGGTCGTCGGCACGCCCCAGTACATGTCGCCGGAGCAGTGCCGCGGGCTGACGCTCACGTCCGCCAGCGACGTCTACGCGCTGGGGGCGATCCTCTACCGGATCCTTACGGGCCAGCCGCCGGTGGAGCCGGGGACGCCGGAGCAGATGATGCGGCGGACGGTCAAGGGGCAGGTTCGCCACCTGGACGCGCTGCCGGAGGCCTTCCAGATCCCCCGCGTCCTCTGCGACATCGTCGGCCGCGCGCTGGCCCTCGCGCCCGAGCAGCGGTACCCGGACGCCGGCCGGCTGGCCGAGACCGTGAGCAACTATCTCGAGGGGCGCCCGCCGCTGCAGCCCCTCGCAGCGCACGACTTCGTCGCGGGCAGCGGAAGCGGCTGGCGCGCCGAGGCGTCCGCGGAGAGCCGGGACGGCGAGGGGCTCGTCTGCCCGGAGGGCGCCGTCCTCCGATGCGAGAAGCGCTCGCTGGGGGACCTGCTCTGCCGGGTCGTCTTCCGCGCCCGCGAAAGCGACGCCTGGCGCATCGCCCTCGAGCTGATTGACGCCGAGGGCGCCTCCCAGTACGAGGTGCGCCTCGGCACCGACGACCGCCACCACCTCGAGCTGCTCCAGAAGGGCCAGCGGAAGCAGCGTCGTTTCGATCTCCGCCTGCAGCGGGAATGCGACTACCGGCTGGAGGTGGAACTGGAGGACGGGCACGTCGTCGTCCGGCTCGACGGCATCCCGTACGTGAACTATGCGGAGGACTTCCCGCTGATCGGCGGCACGGTGAGCCTTCGGGCCTCAGTCGGCGACATCCTCGTGCTCCGCGCGGAGCTCTTCTCGCGCGGAGCCCCCCTCCGCATGCCCTTCCTCTCCCTCCCCGACCAGCTCTACCGCCAGGGGCGTTTCGCCGAGGCCCGGGAGCTCTACCGGCAGGTGTCGGACAGCCACGCCGACCGTCCCGAGGGGCTCCTGGCCGTCTACAAGATCGGGCTCTGCGAGGCGGCGCTCGAGAACCGACCGGCTGCCTTCCGGACCTTCTCGAGCCTGAAGGGCACCATGTACGACCACTGCGCCGTGCTCGGCTTCGCGCGCATCGGGTCGCACGCCGACAACTTCGAGTGGGCCTGGGAGTCCCTCAAGAACGGGTACCTCCGGCATCGCTCCCCCGACGTCCGCACGGAGTTCTGGTTCGCCCTCCTCGGCATCATCGAGTCGCTCGGCGACGACGCCCTCGACAAGAAGCTCCGGCGCTACCGCGAGCTGCTGAAGGACCTCGAGCCGAGCGATGAAGAGGCCAGCCAGGTCGCCTTCGAGTTTCTCGACCTCGTGGACCGGACGTTCGGGCCGGCCCGGCTGCACGTGGAGGCCCTCGCCCTCCTCGACGCCGGCCTCCGCCAGCAGGTCGTCAACGCCGTCGCCATCCTGTCGCTCTGGCGACACGGCCTCGACATGAAGACCGCCCTCCGCGTCCAGGACGCCCTCCAGGCGCTGCCGTCCGAGGTCCGGCAGGGCCCCAACCAGGTCCGCCTCCTCCTCCTTTCGTGCGAGATCAAGATGGCCGGGGGGCACTACGAGCCCGCCCGGCAGCGGCTGCGGGATGTCCTCGAGGTCTCCGGGCCCGACCGGCCGGACAGCATCTGGGCCAAGGGGTGGCAGCTCTTGGCCGCCTACGCGCAGGAGAAGCACGGGGAGGTGCTGGAGGAGGCGATGGGCATCACGCGTTACGAGCGGATCGCCTCCCTCCAGCAGGTCGCCTACCTGCGCGTGATGCTCGCCACGAACTTCCTGGCGCTCGGCAAGAAGGAGCGCGCAACGGAGCTGTTCACGGTGGCGGCCCGCACGAAGGGCGTCTGGGGGGAGGCGGCGCGGTGCCTGCTGAAACAGACGCCGCCGGAGCACTGGAAGGCGATCGCGGCGGGTCCGAATCTCCTGACCGAGGCCCTCTTCCTGATCGGGGACGGGCACCGCCATCTCGGCCACAAGGACCTCGCGGCGGCCTACTTCGCGGCCTGCGAGGCCCACCCCAGCCACCGGGCCATGACGCGGCGGCTGGCGCAGATCCGGCTGGGGCGGCAGCCGTGAGCGCCGCGCGGAGGCGCTTGCGGCGGGATGCGTCCCGGGCGGAATGCACACCCGGTGCGCGCGCGGGCCTCTGCGCCAGCGCGCATCCTTCTTTCCCATTCAAGGATGCGCGAATCCGATAACGTGCGCCTAATCGGGCCGGCAGCCGCCACTCTATTACAGAGGATACAGCCGCCCACGCGCCGCGGGATCCCTCATGCCGCCTGCCGAAGATCGAATCGAGCTGGTCGAGGCCCTGGTCCGGGTCGAGTCGGCCGTCCGCGCCTACGCGTACGCGATCCTCCGCGACTTCCACCTGGCGGAGGACGTCGGCCAGGAGGTCGCGCTCCTGGCGGCCGAGCGCTGGGAGACGCTGCCGCGGGGAGAGGCCTTTCTCGCGTGGGCAAGGGAGACCGCCCGCCGGAAGGCCCTCGATCACATTCGGAAGGCCGCCGCGTCGCGGCGACGGGACCGGACCTTCGCCGCCGCCCTCTCCGAGGAGACGTGGGAGGCGCTGGCCCCCCACTTCCGTCCCCCGGATCCGGACGCCGTCACCGCCCTCCGGGAGTGCCTGGACCGGCTGCCGCCCCACGCCCACGCCGCCGTCCTGGCGCGCTACGGCGCGAACCGGTCCTGCGAGGAGATCGCCGTCCAGGTCGGGCGGTCGATCCAGGGCCTGTACGCCATCTTGAAGCGGGCCCGGCTCGCCCTGGTCGCCTGCGTCGACCGGCGCGTCGAGGCCCTGTCGCGGGAGGAGACCCCATGACGCCCGATCCCGATCTGGACGCCCGGCTGCTCGCCTACCTGCTGGGCGAGCTCGATGCGGAGGCGACGGCCGCCCTCGAGCGGCGGCTTCGGGAGGACCCCTCCGTGGCGGAGCGCCTGGCCCAGCTCGCCGCCCAGGACATGGACCTGCACCGGTTCCTGAAGCCGGCCACGGGGCGTCCGGCCGGGGTGCCGGCGCCGTCCGCCGTCGCCCCCCCTTTCTGGCGCCGTCCGTGGCCCTGGGTCGCCGCCGCCTTCGCCGTCATCAACATCGCGGGCCTCGCGAAGATCGCGTCCGTCCTGGAGAAGCCCGAGCCGGCCCTGTCCGTCGAGGAGTTCCGGCCGCAGGGCGACGTGGCGCCACGCGACTCCTTCACGGTCCGGTTCAACCAGCCCATGGTGCCTCCGGAGGAGGCGGGGAAGCCCGTTGCCGGAGGGGACCCGGTCCGCTTCGCCCCCCCCGTCCCCGGCCGCTTCACCTGGGACGACGTGAGGACCCTGCGGTTCGACCCCGACGCCGCGCTGCCGATGGCCACGCCCTTCGTCGCGACCGTCCCCTCCACCCTGAAGAGCGTCTGGGGGTACGCGCTGCGGCAGGAGGCCTCCTACCCGTTCCGGACGCCGGCGCTCGAGGTCCAGGCCGTCCACCAGCGGAAGATCACGCCGGAACGGCGCACGACCTTCCTGGTCCGCTTCAACGCCGACGTCGCGCCCGCGGAGCTGGCCGGCGCCCTGTCGGTGAAGACGCCGGAGGGGACGCCCGTGCCGTTCCGGGTCACGAGCGCCTCGCCCGGTCGGTCCCTGATGGCCGATGCGGAGCCGCCGGCCGACGCGACCGCCCTCGTCGTGCGGCTGGCGAAGGGGCTGCGCGGCACGGAGGGCCCGCTGGGGCTCCCGGAGGAGGCCGTCCACACCGTCACGCTCGACACGACGATCCGGATCCACGCGGTCACCGCGGACACCGACACCTGGCGCGATCCGTTCTCGGCGGCGGCGGAGAATCCTCCCGTTCGCGTCGCCTGCACGCACGAGGTCGACCCGAAGACGGCGCGGGACTTCATCCGGGTGGAGCCGGCCGTCGACTTCACGGTGGTGACGACGGACGAGGGGTTCCGGCTCGTCGGGCCGTTCGAGCCCGCCTCGCGCTACCGGGTCCGGATCCTCCCCGGCCTCAAGGGCGTTCACGGGGCCGTCCTGCGCGAGGAGGTCTCCCGGGTCGTCGCTTTCCCGGACCTTCCCCCGTCCCTCCACTTCCGGACGAGGGGGCTCTACGCCGCCGGCGGGGGGAACCTGCTCGTGCCCCTGGAGACGGTGAACGTGCCTTCCGTGGAGGTCCACGTGGAGCGGATCTACGAGAACAACCTGGTCTATTACCTGGGCCGCTACCGGGAATGGTCGCCGCCCTCCCAACTCGGTCGGAGCCTCGGGTCCCGGACGATCGACACGCGCTCGGAGAAGAACCGGTGCGCCGTCGTCCCGCTCGACCTGCGCGAGCTGGTCGGGCCGGAGCCCCGTGGCCTCTTTCTCCTCTCGGCCGGCCCGGCGAAGACGCACTGGCCCTCGGACCGCCAGCTCGTGATGGTCACCGACCTGGGGGTGACCGTCAAGCGTTCCCCGGCGGGCCTGCTGGCCTGGGTCGTCTCCCTGTCCGGCGCGAAGCCCGTCCCGGGCGCCTCCGTGTTTGTCTACACGCGGACCAACCAGACGCTCGCCGAGGGGCGGACGGACGGGGAGGGGCTGGCCCGCCTCGCGATCCCGGCCGAGGGGGGGAAGGACGCCGAGCCGTATGCGGTGGCCGTCGCGAAGGAGGGGGACCTGGCGTTCGTCCAGCTGGAGCCCGCAGCGCTCTCCCTCGTCGCGTTCGACGTCGGCGGGCGGCCCGCCCACCGGGCCGGCCACGACGCCTTCGTCTATGCCGACCGCGGAATCTACCGTCCCGGCGAGACGGTCCGGCTCAAGGCCCTCGTCCGCGCGCCGGGGCCGGAGATCCCGAAGTCCTTCCCCGTCGCGTTCCATGTCACCCGCCCCGATGGTCGCCCGTTCCGGTCGGGGACGGCGACGCTGTCGGCGTGGGGCGGGGCCGGCTTCGACGTGGACGTCCCGGTCGAGGCCCCGACGGGGCGGTACCGCGTGGAAGTGGGCCTGCCGGGCGGGGCCGACATGCTGGGCGAGCTCGCGTTTCTCGTGGAGGACTTCCTCCCCGACCGGATGAAGGCGGAGGTCTCCGCGCCGGATCGGCGCTACGGGGCGGGCGAGACCATCCCCTTCACGGTTCGCGCGTCCTACCTGTTCGGGGCCCCCGCCGCCGGCCGGAGCGCCGAGGCCCACTGCGTGTGGGTTCCGGTCGATTTCACGCACCCCGACTGGAAGGGCTACCGGTTCGCCGACAGCGCGCGCGCCGCCAGCCCGCTCCGCCTGCCGTTCGCCGCGGCGACGCTCGACGCGAAGGGCGAAGCGGTTTGCCGCGCCGAGGTCCCGAAAGGGCTGTCCGCCCCCTCCGCCCTCGCCGCCGTCTTCACCGCCACCGTCGCCGAGCCGGGGGGCCGGACCGTCTCGGCCCAGCTGACCCGCCTGGTGGATCTCGTCCCGGCCTACGTCGGCCTGTCGGCGGCACGGGAGGGGCACGCCGAGATCGGGCGGGAGACAATCTTCCGTTGCGCCTTCGTCCGGCCGGACGGCACGGCCGTCGCGTCGGCGGCCCTGGAGGCCGTCGTCAGCCGCATCCGCTGGAACACGGTGCTGAAGCGCGACCGGCAGGGGCGTACCCGCTACGAGTCGCACCGGCAGGTCACGCAGGCGGTCGAGACGGCGTACCGCGCGCACCTGACGTTCCGTGCGCTCGCGTCGCTTGCGCACGCTCTCGGCGATCTCGGCGAGATAGGCGGCGCGACGCGGCGGCACGATGGTGAGCTGCGTGTCGGTGACCTGCTGCCGGGGAGCGTCGAGGGTGCT
>CAYUME010000209.1:0-467 GCA_964445475.1 uncultured Planctomycetia bacterium | reverse complement strand
GGCGCCTCCGCCGACCTCGCCTTCTACTGCGCCGGCGCCGGGTACGGCCCTTGGCCGCGCGAGAAGCCGGACGTCGCCACGCTCTCCCCGGACCGGCCCGCGTACGCCGGGGGGGAGACGGCGCGGATCCTCGTGCAGGCGCCGTTCGCCGGCACCGCTCTCCTGACGGTCGAGGGGGACGGGGTCCGCCTCGCGCGCACCTTCACGATGGCGTCGAACACGAAGGAGGTCGAGGTCCCGGTCGACGCGGCCTGGGCCCCGAACGCCTACTGCACCGTGTCGGTCGTCCGGCCGGTCGAGCCGGGCGGCACGGGCGGCGCCTGGCGGGCCTTCGGCACCGTACCGCTCGCCGTCGACTGCACCCCCCGGCGGCTGCGGGTCGGCCTGGAGGCGCCGGCGGAGGTCCGGCCCGGGGCGAAGCTCCGGGTCGTCGTGGACGTGCGGGACGCGGCGGGGGCGGGCCGGCA
>CAYUME010000208.1:7437-7658 GCA_964445475.1 uncultured Planctomycetia bacterium | reverse complement strand
GATCCTACAGACACGGGCGGCCGGCCCGCCCCCCGTCTCCCCGCCGCGCCGAGGCGCTGCCGACACCCCTCCCCTTCTGCCGTCGAAGAAGGCGCCCGCGCCTGCCCGGCCGGTCGCGTCCGGCGCGCCCGTCGCCTATGTCCCGTGCGAAGACCTCGGGATCCCGGTGTCCGGCGAGCTGCCCGACCAGCCGCCCGCGCTCCTCATCCACGCCCTCCAGT
>CAYUME010000208.1:6733-7427 GCA_964445475.1 uncultured Planctomycetia bacterium | reverse complement strand
CATCGTGCAGGTGGAGGGGCCGGTGCACGTCGAGGAGGTCTTTCGCCGGGTGCGCGAGCTCTGGGGGGTAAAGCGGGCGGGGGAGCGGATCCAGGAGGCGCTCACGGGCGCCCTGGCGACGGCCGAGACGCGGATGTCGGTGCGGCGGCGCGGCGACTTTCTCTGGCCGGCGAAGGACCGGCCGGTGCGGGTGCGGACGCGTGCCGAAAGCCCGTCGATCGGCCTCATCTGCGACGAGGAGATCGCCGCGGCGCTGGAGATGGTGCTCCGCCAGCAGTTCGCGACAAGCCCGGGCGACCTCGTGACGCGCGCGTCGCGCCTGCTGGGCTTCCAGATGACGAGCGGCGGCGTGGCCGACCGGATCCGCACGGTGATGGAGGACCGGCTCGCCGTCGGCGCGCTCGCGATGCTGCCGAACGGGATGGTGGACGTGGCGAAGGGGTAGCCGGGCCCTTCGGCTTCGTCTTCGCTCACGGCCTCCGCGCCGCTCAGGCGGCGAACGGGCCCGGGGCGGGGGATGGAGCCGGAACCGGATCCGGCGTGAACCTTTTTCCGATTCCCTCGTTCATATTGTGTTCGTCCTGCCAGTCCATCCCGGGAGGGCACCACCCGATGAAACGGATCACCGCGGGCTTCCTGGCGGGGTTCGTCGCGCTGGCGTCCGGGGGGGGGGCGTCGCGCGCCGAGGAGGCGG
>CAYUME010000208.1:0-6723 GCA_964445475.1 uncultured Planctomycetia bacterium | reverse complement strand
ACGCTTCGCATCGAGGGATTGTCCCTTCATCGGGAGAAGATCGGCGCCGTCGCCGTCGTCGAGGCGACGCTGGCCAACGGCGGCGCCTCGGCCGAAGGGCCCTTCGACGCCCTCCTCCAGGTGCTCGACAGCTACGCGCTCGTCAAGGAATCGGAGCCCCAGGCCGTCGCCGCGATCGCGCCGGGGAAGGGCGCGAAGGTCCGGTTCGAGATCAAGCACTGCCCGGCCTTCTCCTGGCTGCGGATCGTCCTCCGCCCGAAGGGTTCGGACAAGGTGGCCCGCTGCTTCGTGTCGCGCTCGCTGGACCGGCCGCCGACCGCCGACACGGCGGGGACGACGGTCGTCCGGCGGCTCCTCGGGGCGGACGCGAAGCTCGCGATCCTCGAGGCCAAGGCCGGTGCCGCCGACGGCGGCTCGACGGAGCTCACCCTGAAGGTCCGCAACGCCTCCCCCGAGGCCGTCCACTTCCCGCTGGCCCGGCTCCGCTTCCTGGACGGCGCGGGGAAGGAGGTGGCCTCGCGGCCCTGCCTGCTCGGACTCGAGGAGATCCCCCCGGCCACCGAGGACGAGTACCGCGCGACGGTCAGCGGCCTGCCCGCCTACGAGAAGATGCAGGTCGACGTCGCGTGGGGGGAGAGCCTCATCGAGCTTCCCGAGGGGCTCGGCGACGCCGCCGTGAAGGACCTGACGGTGGAAGGCTACCGCTTCGTCCGTTTCACGCACGGGGACCTCTGGGTGCTCGGCCGCCTCGTGAGCCGGCTCCGCGACACCGCCGCGGACGTGATGCTCAACCTGCAGCTGACGGACAAGGCCGGGAAGGAGATCCGGAAGCTGCGCTACGCCTTCCCCGGCCCGGTGGCGCCCGGCGAGCGGCAGGGGTTCGAGATCTGGATCGCCGCGGCGCCGCCCTACGAGGGGTACAAGTTCAGCCTCAGCTTCAACATCGCCACGAACGACGACGGGAAGGCGAAGCCTCCGCCCCGCAACGAGGGGCCGGGGCTCGTCGTGGCGGAGCGGACGGCCCGGCGCGTCGCGGCGCCGGCCAAGCCGGAGAAGGAGGATCCCAAACAGGACCTGGCCGTCGCGCAGGTGGAGCTCGCCGGGTGGAGCTGGGTCGAAGGGTCCCAGGTCCGCGTCAACATCACCCGGACGACCTACACCGGCGACGCCGGCTTCCTGAAGATGAAGTTCCTGGGCAGCGACGGCCTTCCCGTGAAGCCCGACGGGACGGTGATCCTCCGGGTCTTCAACCGCGGGCAGCCGCAGGGGACCATCCGCCGGGCCCTCCACGCCCGCGCGTGGAAGAAGGACGCCGCGAAGCTCGATGTCACCGACGCCGACGAGGTGGCCGCCAGCGGGCCGGAGGCCTGGGTGGGCGTCCTGCGCGTCCCCGACAAGGGGGCCGTCGACCTCACGCTCGACGTGACGGTCGACATCCCGAAGGCGGGGACGTGGGAGTGGAAGAAGCTCGCGCCGCCGTTCAGCACGGGGCCGACGCCGCCGACGAAGACGAAGTAGCGCAGGCCACTCCGGGAATCGTTTCGCGGTTCCCGGCGTGGCGCACGGGGCCGAGGACGGCGCGACCGCCTGTCCTCGGCGGAGGGCCACCATGTCGCTGACCGTGCTCGGGCTGACGCCGCTGGTGGCCGCGTTGCTCGTGCCCGCAGCCCAGGCGTGGCGGGATGCGGGGGCCGGCGGCTCGCCCCGGCCGCGGCGGGCGTGGCTCTGGCCGGTAGTGCCGGGAGCCGCGGCGGCGGCTCTGGCCGCCGCCGCCGCCGTGCTGGCGGTGCCGATCGATGCCCCCCCCGGCGTGGCCGCGTCTGGGGCCGCCCTGGTCGCCGCGGGGGGGGTCGGCGGGTTCGGGCTTCTGGCCGCTTCCCTGTATGCGGCGGCGCGCGCGGCGGGCGCGGCTCCCGCCGCCGGCCAGGCCCTGGCGGCCGCTGTCGCCGTCCTTCTTCTGGCCGCGCCTTTTTGCATGAATCCCGTCATCGAGGGAGCGGAGCCCGCGGCTCGCGGCTTCTGGGTCGGAGTGACCGCCGGAGCCAGCCCGTCCCTCGTCCTCGTCCACGCTGCGGCCGGGATCGATCCCCTGCGCGCCCCCCTGCTCTACGACCTCTCGATCTGCCAGTACTATGCGTATGCGTATCCGCCGCCGTGGGCGCTGGCCGGCGCCTATGCCGCGGCGGCCGGGCTGCTGGGGGGGGCGGCCCTGGCGGTGCGCAGACGGCGGCCGGGCCCCACGGAATGTTGCACGAATCGCCCGGAGGCGTTATAGTGAGCGGACGTATCGGAGCCTCGAACACCATGGAGGAACCGTCCATGAGCACGTTTCGCGCCTCGCTCGTCGCCGCCGGCTGCCTGGTCCTGGCCGCCTGCGGAGGCCCGTCGGTCCCCCAGGATCCCGCCGCGATCGAAGCGCGGATCGGCCAGGTGGACGCCTCCCTGAAGGAGTCGCAGGACGAGCTGACGACCGTCAACGACGAGGTCCAGAAGAACCTGCTCCAGCAGCAGCAACTCCGCGACTCCGGCGCGGCGGACACGCCGGAGGGGCAGGAGAAGATGAGCGCCGCCGTCGAGCAGATGCAGGGGCTCGACGCGAAGAAGGAGGAGCTGACCGACCGGATCGCCTCGCTGGAAGAGGAGAAGACGGCGCTGGCCGGCGCGCTCGGGCAGGCGAAGGCGGACTGGGCGGCGGCCGAGGCCCAGCGGAAGGCCGAGCAGGAGGCCACGCTTGCCGAGGAGACGGCGAAGAAGGAGGAAGAGGCGGCCGCGGCGAAGCGGGAGGCCGAGGCGAAGAAGAAGGCGGAGGAGGAGGCTCTCGCGCAGGCGGCCGCGGAGGCCGAGGCGAAGCGGAAGGCGGACGAGGCGGTGAAGGCCGCGGCCGACGAGGAGGCGAAGAAGAAGGCGGAGGTGGAGGCCCAGGCCCGGGCGGCCGCAGAGGCCGCAGCGAAGGCGAAGGCCGAGGAGGCCACGCAGGCCGCCGCCGAGGCGAAGCGCCAGCAGGAAGCGGCCGAGAAGGCCGCGGCCGCGGAGAAGGAGCCGGCGAAAGCGGAGGCGAAGCCCGCCGTCGCCGGCGCCAAGACCGCCCGCGACGCGGCGGCGGGCCGGAAGACGGTCCGCGTCGAGCCCCACACGACCGAGGACTATCTCTACGAGGAGGTCTACGCCGACCTGATCAAGGCCATCCGGGCGGAGCTCGAGTTCTACAGGGAGCCGCTGCCGGCGCGGAAGAAGGCGCAGGAGTAGGACGCCGGTCCCGGTCGCAACGGAAAACGAAAACCCCGCCGCGGTCGCGGCGGGGTTTTTCTTTGGGGCGAGGCGGGGTCCGCGCTCAGCAGTCGCGGACGAGGATCTCCTCGCCGATGCGCAGGGCGGTGGCGTGGGAGCGGATGGCGCGGAGGAAGCGGCGGGCGTCGGTCCCGTAGCCCGCGGTCGGGCGCAGCCCCGGGACGTGCTGCTGCCAGTACCGGTTGAAGAGCGACATGCCCAGCTCCCGCAGGTACTTGCTGATGCACGAGGCCAGCGCGATCAGGAAGTGCCGGTCCTCCCCGTCCATCAGGAAGTGGATCGTGATCGCGCGTCCGTTGTCGTCGATCCGGTACGTCGACTGGCGCCGCGTCTCCCGCTCCGTCTCCAGGGGCTGGAAGCAGAAGAGGGACTGCAGGTTCCGCTGGTAGAAGGTCTTGCCGCCGTGCTTGCCGACGAAGAAGACGAGATCCTCGCCGGGGAAAGCGCGCCGGAGGTCGTTGACGATCTCGCCGAAGCAGGCGAAGAGGAACTCGGACTTGTTGCCCGCCTGCCGGACCCCCGCGTTGAAGGCGTCGGGGTCGGCCATGCGGCTGCGCGCGGCGGCGATGGTGATCCCCGCGTGCGCGAGGCTCATCCGCAGGCGGTGCGCCGTCTGCGTCAGCTCCTCGATCGGCACCACCGTCGGGATCATGAGCGGGGCGTTCTGGTACCAGGGCGGCGTCGGGCGCTTTTCGTCGGCAGGGCCGGTCAGGAACTGGCTGAAGGACTCGAATCCCACGGGGCGGGGGAGACCGAGGCAGGAGAGGAACGGCAGCGCCGTCTCTTCCAGCGGCCGGAGGCCGAGCTCGGGGTGGTAGAGGCGCTTGCTGTCGGCGACGGGGATCCGCCCGTCCTTGGTGGCGCGGCGGGAGACGACGTCTTCCAGCGCCTCCCAGAGGTCGATCGCGGGATCCGCGGTGGCGCAGGCGGCGGCGGAGACCACCATGGGGCCGAGGTGGGGGCCGTATCCCGCTTCGTCGATGCCGATCAGGATGGCCATTCAGGACGCTGGGGTCGGGTGGCCGTCGGACGGGAAACCCGCTTCGTTGGCCGGATTGTAGTCACGCATTCCCCGACGCACAAGGGGAAAATGGCGAGCGGATTCCGGTGGCGGACGCGCGTCGCCCGCGTATAATTTCCGTCCCGGCGCCCGCGCCGTATTTTCCGGAGCCTTCCATGCGTTTCGTCAAGATGCACGGCCTCGGCAACGACTACGTCTATGTCGACGGCTTCCGGCACCGCGCGGCCGACTGGCCGCGGCTCGCCGCAGCCGTCTCGGACCGGCACACGGGCGTCGGGTCCGACGGGTTGATCGTGCTGCTGCCCTCCCGCACGGCGGACTTCCGCATGCGGATGTTCAACGCCGACGGCTCCGAGGGCGAGATGTGCGGCAACGGCGTCCGGTGCCTGGCCAAGCTGGCCCGGGACCTCGGCCGCACCCGGAAGCGGGAGATCGTCTTCGAGACGAAGGCCGGCCCGATCCGCACCCGCATCGCCCGTCCCGGCGCGCGGGAGGCGTGGGTGACGGTCGACATGGGCCTCCCGCGGCCGCTCGCGGGTCCTGCCGCGCGCGATGCGGGCCCGGACGGCCGATTCGCCGTCTCTTCCCTCCGCGCCGCGGGAAAGACCTTCCGCATTCACGAGGTCTCGATGGGCAACCCGCACTGCGTCCTCTTCGTGTCCGACACGGCGAAAGCCCCCGTGGCGACGGTCGGCCCGGTCCTCGAGCGCCACTCCCGCTTCCCGGGCCGGACCAACGTCGAGTTCGTCCAGGTCCTCTCCCGCACCGCGATCCGCCAGCGGACGTGGGAGCGCGGCAGCGGGGAGACGATGGCCTGCGGGACGGGGGCCTGCGCGTCGGCGGTTGCCGCGCACCGGACGGGGCGCACCGGGCCGGTGGTCACCGTCCATCTGCTCGGCGGCGACCTCCGCATCGCGCTGGCGAAGGACGGCCGCGTCTTCATGACGGGGCCGGCGGTGACGGTCTTCGAGGGGACGTGGTAGGGGTCGGGCGGGCGGCGCGGCGGTTCAGGGCGGGCCTTCGGTCGGCGGTCGTTCCTCCCGCAGGGCCTCCCGCCAGCGCGACTCGATCGCCTCGACCGTGTCCCCGAAGATCCGCTCGAAGGCGTCGACCCCCCCCTGCCCCTGCTGCGCGGCGGCCAGGTATTCGCGGAAGGCTTGCGGCCGGCGCGGGGCCTCGACACGCAGG
Organism: uncultured Planctomycetia bacterium; assembly: GCA_964445475.1. Lineage (GTDB taxonomy): Bacteria > Planctomycetota > MHYJ01 > CAYUME01 > CAYUME01 > CAYUME01. The sequence goes on along the minus strand of CAYUME010000208.1, from coordinate 1,226 downwards.
AGGGCGTTCAGCAGGCTGAACGCCTGCGCGTAGCGCGCGCCGATGTGCGGGTCGGTGTAGTCGAACCGCGGCAGGGCGAGCAGCTCCCGGAGCGGGAGGGCCTTCCCCGTCAGCACGTCCAGCCGCGCTTCCGCCATCCGGACGACGAAGAGCGGATGCCCGGTTACGCCCTGGGCCAGGCGCACCGCGCCGCCCTCGATCGTGGAGCACGCCAGGTAGTCGGCCAGCGCCTCCTCCAGCCACGCCGGGGCCCGGAGCTTCGGCTCGCGCGTCATCGCCAGCAGGGCGTGCGTCGCCTCGTGGAGGAGGACCGTCCGCAGCAGGCGAAGCGGCTCCCCCGTCTCGAGGTAGCCGAGGATCTGGCCCGACGGCGACTCCGTGAAGGCGCGGGGGAATCGGTCGAGGTCGGCGGACCGGCCGGCGAGCTGCGGATAGGTCTCCTGCACGTGCTCGAGGAACTCCGCGCGGCGGGCGAAGAGGACGACGCGGATCTTGTGGAGGGAGTGGAACCGGAGGGGCGGGCAGAAGGACCGGGTGAAGGCGCCGTGGAAGGCCTCGAGCGTGTCGCGCGCCTCGCGGGCGGTCTCGTCCGGCAGCCCGTGGTGGAGGACGAAATGGTCGCTTTCCGTCTGGACCCGGACGCCCCGGGCCCACGCCTCCCCCACGCGCCGGTAGCCGAGCTCCGCGCGCGCCCCGGCGTGGTCGGGATCGGCCTTGAGGAGGTCCTCGAAGACGCCGGCCCCCTCGCGGTAGAGGCCGACGCGCCGGCACCAGAGGCCCAGCTCGAACAGCCCCTGCACGTCGTCGGATCGCAGCCGGTACCGGCGCGAGAGGAAGAGGTCCCCCGGGGTCGGGCCGCTGTCGATGCGGGCGACGAGGTCGCGCCGGATCTGGAGCATGCCGTTGGGCGTCTCGAGCAGGTAATCGTTCGCCCGTTCCGTGATCCGGCCCTCGAGCCGGGCGCCGTTCTTGAGGCGGACGATGTCCGCCGCCGCGGGGAGGGCGGTCAGGAGGGCGATCCCGGCGAGGAGCGCGCGTGTCGGGACCGGGCGGGGAGTCGGGGGCGTCATGCCGGCATCATACCACGCGAGAAAAGAGGGACAAGCGATTCACGGGCGAGCGCGGCCGGGAGTAGCGAGGCGGGTCCCGGCCGCGCCGGCGGACACGCGCCCGGCGCCAAACGGTCCCCCGCCCGGACCCGTTGCCCGTTGGCGAAGTATCGCGCG
>CAYUME010000207.1:5265-7710 GCA_964445475.1 uncultured Planctomycetia bacterium | reverse complement strand
TCAATTGCGGGGCCATCTCGGAGACGATCTTCGAGAGCGAGATGTTCGGCCACGAGCGCGGCGCCTTCACCGGCGCGACCCGGGAGAAGCGGGGGCTCTTCGAGGCGGCTCACGGCGGCACCATTTTCCTCGACGAGATCACGGAGATTCCCGAAAAGAACCAGGTCGACCTCCTCCGCGTCATCCAGGAGAAGGACATCCGCCGCGTGGGCGGGGAGCGCCGCATCGCCGTTGACATCCGTATCGTCGCCGCGAGCAACCGCGACGTCCGCCGGTTGGTCGACGAGGGCGTCTTCCGCGACGACCTGTACTACCGGCTTCGCGTCGTCCCCCTCCACCTCCCGCCGCTTCGCGATCGGCGCGAGGACATTCCCCTCTTGGCGGACCGGTTCCTGAGGGAGTTCTGTGCGCTCCACGACCGGCCGCCGAAGCGGGTCGCTCCTGCGGCCATGCGCGCGCTCACCGGCTTCGCCTGGCCGGGCAACATCCGGCAGCTCCGGAACGTTCTCGAGCAGCTCGTCGTCTGCGTCGCCGGCGACGAGATCGCGCTGCCGGACATCCCCTCCGAGGTGCGTGCGCCGGCCGCCGCCCGCTCCCCCCGGCTCCGGGACGCCGTCGGCCATGCCGAGCGCGAGGCGATCCTCGACGCCCTCCAGCAGGCGAACAACCGGAGGGAGAAGGCCGCGGAGATCCTCGGTGTCAGCGTCCGGACCCTCCGCTACAAGCTCCGGCGCTACGACATCGAAGTCTGATCGTCCCGGCAAGAAGTTGCATCGGGCCGGCGTGGATTGGCCGGTTCCCGGGGACGAGGCCTCCGGGTGACTTCCAAGCCTCGGGTCACATCTCCAGCCTCCGCATGGAGTTCCGGTTCGTCTCCAGATTCGTGCGGGGATCTCCTCATGGCACGTCATTTGCTGATCATACGGTCGTCATCAGGTGCGGCACCGAAGCCGTATCCATGACCGGGAACCGATTCATGCAGCTGCGGAACGTGCTCGATGAACGGATGGTGCGAGCCCCACTGCATGCGCAGACCAAGATCGGGGCGATCAAGGAGCTGATCGACGCGGCCGCCGGAGTGCTTCCGATCCGAGACACGCTGGGCCTGCTGCAATCGGTCCTCAACCAGGACGAGCTTCACGCCTGCCGGATCGCCGGGGAGTCCGACACGGAGCCGGCAGCGGTCTTCGTCTACGCGCGCAGCAATTCCTGTCCTGTGCCGTTCGTGGGGGTGGGGATCGCCCCGGAGGACCTGCCCCTCGTGGCCGGTCGGAAGGACGTGTTCCGGATCCTGGTCCTGCTGGTGGCGCCGCACCGCGACGTGTCGGGCTATGCCTGGGTGCAGGGAAAGATGCATCGCGTTCTGCGCCGCGAGGGGCTGCGCCGTTCGCTGTCGCGCGCGGCGGGCGCGGGGGATGTCCTGAGGCAGTTGTGCGGACCGTCGGAGGGGGAGGATCTTCTTGGCGGGGGGGACGTTGTTGGCGTCCCGGCGGCGTTCGGACCGGAGGTAAACGTGCGTCCCGGGCCAGGAAAGGGAGTCCTATGAAGTCGAGGCTGTCCTTCCGGCCGTTTTCGCACGGTGTTTCCCGTCGGACGTCCCGTCTGACGGTGGCCCTGCAGGAGGACGTGCTGACCCGGAGCGAGCTGCTTCTCCTGCTCCGTCAGGCCGGCTATCCGGCCTGCACGGTGGCCCCGTACGGCGGGGCCGTCGACCGCAGGGCCCTGAAGATCGAGATCCGTTGCCGCGACCGGAAGGGGGCCATCCGGCTGGCCTCCCGGCTCGAGAGGGTCCCGGGGGTCGCGGTGGCGTCCGTCGACGTCGAATCGGGGCGCTGAGGCGTTCGTGGGGATGCTGGCGAGGATTCACCTGTGGACATCACTCCGGCTGCGCCGCCGATGACGCCGGACGACCGGTACGCGATTCGCGTCGACGGGCGGATCGTGGAGGTGGAGTGGCGCGTAGCGCCGGACGCAGAGGGCGTCCGGGAGGTTCTGGCCCGCGTCCAGGAGGACCTGGCGCCCCGGTCGGGGGCGGCGATCCTGTTCGTCGACCGGGGCCCCGCGTTCGCTCCCGCGCCCGCGGAGATGGACGCGATCATCCAGACGCTGGCCGGGTTCATGCCCGGCTTCAACCGTCATGTCGCCGTGGTGATTGAGGGCGAGCGGCACTTGGGGATGTGGCGGCGATGCTCCATCGGATGCGACATGCAGGGGATCCGGCTCAAGCCGTTTCGTGAGCGGAGCCTGGCGCGTGACTGGCTTGCCGCGTGGCTGCCGGAGGATGGCGATTCCCGTTGAATTGCTTCTTGGAATCGTCATATTCTCACGGTTCTCTTGCGCCTGTGACACAGCCCCCGGGGAGGCGTCCCCGGGGTGATCGTGGCGCCAGGTCTTCAGCCGATGCCCGTGGGCCTCGCCGGTTCAGGTAGTCGGGGGTTGTCCTAT
>CAYUME010000207.1:0-5255 GCA_964445475.1 uncultured Planctomycetia bacterium | reverse complement strand
GTTTCTGTTCTCGTAGGCGTGCGGTGTTCGCGAAGGCGGCCTTTCTCCCATGCAACTGACCGTCAGGGATGTGGTCCGGATTCTCGGCGTACCGGAAAAAGATGTCACCCGCTGGATCCGCCAGGGCGTTCTGCCCGCCTACCGGGTGCAAGGCCGGTATGGTTTCAATCGAGCGGAGATCCTCGAGTGGGCCATCTCCCGTCGGATGCCGGTCTCCGCGGACTTGGTATGTCCGGACGGTGAGGACGCCTCCCCGTTGCCGGCGCTGGCCGAGGCCCTCCAGGCCGGCGGCTTTTCGCGCGAGGTCGGCGGGGGAGACCGGGAGTCCGTCCTACGCGCGGTGGTCTCCGCGCTGCGGCTTCCTGACAGTGTGGACCGGGATTTCCTCTTCCGGGTCCTGCTGGCACGGGAGGCGCTGGGATCCACCGCGGTCGGCGACGGCGTCGCCATCCCCCACGTGCGCAGCCCGGTCGTCCTGCGCATCGCCCTCCCCGCGATCCACCTGAGCTACCTGGCCCGGCCGATCGATTTCGGCGCGCCGGACGGGCGCCCGGTGCACATTCTCTTCCTGGCCCTCAGCCCGACGGTCCGGGTCCATCTCCACGTCCTGGCCCGTCTGGCGTTCGCCCTCCGGGACCCGGGGTTCAAGGGCGTGCTGATCCGTAAGGGGACCGACGAGGAGATTCTCCGGGAAGCGAGGCGACTGGACGCCTCGGTGCCACGTTCCGCGGGGGCCGCCTCCGGGGAGAGGCCGGGATGACGCTGTTCCTCGTCGCGCTCGGCCTTCTCCTCCTCGGCGGCGTGCTGGCCCTGGCAACGAACCGGTCCCCGGCCTGGTCCTCCGGGCTCGGCGCCGGCGGGGTGGCGGCCGGTTGTCTCGTGGGGCTCGTGCCTGCCGTCCGCGGCGCGCTGGGCGGTCCCGTCGAGCGGCTGTGCGTGGCCTGGGAGATCCCGTACGGGGCCTTCGCTCTCGAGCTGGATCCTCTCTCCTCGTTCTTCCTCCTCCCTCTGCTGGCCCTCTCTGCGCTGGCCGCCGTGTACGGCTGGGAATACTTGAAGCCGTCCCGGGCGCGGCGGGGCCAGGGCCTGTCCTGGTTCTGCTTCGCCCTGCTGGTCGCCGCCATGGTCCTGGTCGTGGTGGCGAGGAACGGCATGCTTTTCCTGGCGGCCTGGGAGGCCATGTCCCTGGCGTCCTTCTTCCTCGTGATGGTCGAGCACGAGAAGCCGGGCGTGCGTGAGGCGGGGTGGATCTATCTCGTGGCGACGCACCTGGGGACGGCGTTCCTCCTGGTCCTCTTCCTGGTGCTGGGACGCGGCGCGGAATCGCTCGACTTCGACCGGTTCCACTCCGCCTCGCCCTTCGCGTCGGGCGCGCTCTTCCTGATGGCGGTCATTGGATTCGGGACCAAGGCGGGGTTCATGCCGTTCCACGTCTGGCTGCCGGAGGCCCACCCGGCCGCGCCCAGCCACGTCTCGGCGATCATGTCCGGGGTGATGATCAAGACGGGGATCTATGGCCTGGTGCGGACGCTCACCTGGCTGGGGCCGCCGCCCGCGTGGTGGGGGGGGCTTCTCGTCGGGATCGGCCTGACCTCCGGGATTCTCGGCGTCCTGTTCGCGCTGGCCCAGCACGACCTGAAGCGGCTGCTGGCGTACCATAGCGTGGAGAACATCGGGATCATCGCGCTGGGGATGGGGGTGGGACTCCTGGGCATGCACGCCGGCTCCCCGGCGCTGGCCGTCCTGGGGTGGGGCGGGGCCCTGCTGCACGTCCTCAACCACGCCCTCTTCAAGGGGCTCCTGTTCCTGGGGGCGGGGTCCGTCCTGCACGGCACCGGCACGCGGGAGATCGACCACCTGGGCGGGCTGGCGAAGCGGATGCCCTGGACCTCGCTCACCTTCCTCGTAGGCGCCGTGGCCATCTCCGGCCTCCCGCCTCTCAACGGGTTCGTGAGCGAGTTCCTGATCTACGCGGGCGCGTTCCAGGGCGCGACGGGGCTCGGGGTCTCCGTCGCCATCCCCGTCGTGGCGGTGATCGCCGGCCTGGCCCTGATCGGTGGGCTGGCGATTGCCTGCTTCACCAAGGCCTTCGGGATCGTGTTCCTCGGCGAGCCGCGCGGCGCGCACGCCGCGGAGGCGCACGAGTCCGGATGGGCCATGCGGCTCCCGATGCTGGCCCTGGCGGCGGGCTGTGTCGCGATCGGGATGGCGGCGCCGCACGTGATCGGATGGATGGCCCCGGTGATCGGGCAGGTGTCCGGCGTGTCGTCCCCCGTCCTGGAGGCCCAGGGGCTTCGCATCCAGGGCCTTCTTTCCGGCGTCCTGTGCGTGACGGGGCTGGCGGTGGCCCTGATCGCCGTGCTGGCCCTGGCGCGGCGGCTGCTGCTCTCCCGCCGGACGGTGGGGGAGACCGGCACGTGGGATTGCGGGTATGACCAGCCCTCGCCCCGGATGCAATACACGGCCTCCTCGTTCGCGCAGCCCCTGACGGACCTGATGAATCTGGTCCTGCGCAGCCATCGCCACCGGGATGGGCCCGACGGTCTCTTCCCTGCGCCCGGGTCCTGGTCCAGCGAGACGCCGGACGCGTGCCAGCGATGGATCTTCCGTCCCCTCTTCTCGGCGACGGCCGGCGTGATGTCCCGGATGCGGTGGCTGCAGCACGGGCACATCCAGCTGTACATCCTCATCATCGTGCTGACGCTGCTGGCGCTGCTGGCCTGGCCGCTGGCGTGACACCGGCCCGGCGGGAGCCGGGAGGGAGACGGACATGGCGACCGTGACATGGGTGCATCTGCCGATGGCCCTGCTGCTGGCCCCCCTGCTGGTGGGGGTCATCCAGCGGACGAAGGCGCTCGTCGCGGGGCGCACCGGGGCGCCCCTGCTCCAGCCGTATCACGATCTCGTCAAGCTGCTGCGAAAGGGGGCCGTCTACAGCCGGACGACGACGTGGGTGTTCCGGGCCGGACCCGTGGTCGGGCTGGCGGCGGTTCTGGCCGCGCTGGTGTTGCTGCCGCTCGGGAACGTGCCGGCCCTGCTGCCGTTCGAGGGAGACCTGATCCTGCTGGCCTACCTGCTGGGGCTGATGCGGTTTTTCACGGTGGTCGCCGCCCTGGACACGGGCTCCAGCTTCGAGGGGATGGGGGCGAGCCGGGAGGTGCAGTTCGCCGCGCTGGCCGAGCCGGCGCTGTTCCTGGGGCTGGCGGCGATGGCGCGGCAGGCGGGGAGCCTGTCGCTGACCGGCATCCTGTCGTCGATGTCGGTCGACGGGTGGATCCACGCCGGGCCCGCGCTGGCGCTGGTCGCGGTGGCCCTGCTGATCGTGCTGCTGGCCGAGACCTGCCGCATCCCGTTCGACGACCCGGCCACCCACCTCGAGCTCACGATGATCCACGAGGTCATGGTGCTCGACCACGGCGGCCCGGACCTGGCCTTCATCCTGTACGGCTCGGCCCTGAAGCTCTGGGTGCTGGGCGCCCTGTTCGTCGGGCTGGTCGTCCCGGTCCGGACCGGGGACCCGTGGGCGGACGGCGCGGTGGCGCTGGCCGGTCTGTTCGCCCTGGCCGTCGGGATCGGGCTGATCGAGTCCTCCATGGCGCGGCTGCGGCTGCTGCGCATCCCACAGCTGCTGGTGGCGGCAGCCGTGCTCTCCGCGTTCGCGTTTGTCCTGATTCTGGGGTGAGGCCGTCGATGGACTGGATCCATGCGGTATTGGTGGCGCTGGTGCTCTCGAACCTGCTCGCGCTGGGCTCGAGCCGCGTCGGGGTGTGCATCCGGGTCGTCGCGCTGCAGGGCTGGCTGCTCGGGGCCCTGACGCTGCTGGTGCACGCGGACAATCCCACGGTCCGCCTCGCGCTCCTGGCTGTCGCGAGCGTCGTCCTGAAGGGGCTGGCCATCCCCTGGCTGCTGGGCCGCGCGGTCCGGGAGGCGGACGTCCGGCGCGAGGTCGAGCCGTTCGTGGGATATACGCTCTCCCTGCTGATCGGCCTGGCGGCGCTCGCCGGGTTCCGGTGGCTGGGGTCGCGGCTCCCGGTCACCGGGGAAGGGGCGTCCTGGCTGGCGCTGCCCGTCGCCTTCTTCACGATCTTCGTCGGGTTGTTCCTGATCATCAACCGGCGCAAGGCCGTGAGCCAGGTCCTCGGATACCTCGTGATGGAGAACGGGATCACGCTGTGCGGGGTGTCGATGGTGGGGGAGGTGCCGATGCTGGTGGAGCTGGGGATGCTCCTGGACGTCTTCGTGGCGGTCTTCGTGATGGGCATCGCGATCTACCACATCAACCGGGAGTTCGACCATATCGACGCGGACCGGTTGAACACGTTGAAAGGCTGACGACGATGGACGCGTCGGGGTGGCTCTGGGCGCTGCTGGCGATACCGGCCTCGGGGGCTGTGCTCAGCCTGGTGCTGCGCTCGTCGAAATCCGTACTGAGCGTGCTCAGCCTAGGCGTCTTCGGAGCGGCCGGTGTCGGCCTGGCCGCGGCGCTCTGCGTCTTCCGGGGCGGGCCGTGGCTGGCCGCGGGCGGGTGGTTCCACCTGGATGCCCTTTCCGCCTACCACCTGGTCGTGATGATGATCGTCTACGCGTCCAGCTCCTTCTACGCCCGGGGGTACTTCGAGGCGGAGGTCCGGGAGGGGCGGTTCCCCCTTGCGCTCGCGCGCCGGTTCGGGGCCCTCTGGTGGGGCGCCCTCGCGGCCATGACGCTGACCCTGATCTCCAACAATCTCGGGATCATGTGGGTGGGGATCGAGGCCACCACGCTGATGACAGCGTTCCTGATCTGCATCCACGTCACCCCGGCCTCCCTGGAGGCCATGTGGAAGTACCTGCTGATCTGCTCGGTGGGTGTTGCCTTCGCGTTCCTGGGGACGTTGCTGGTCGCGGCCTCCGCCCGGGGGGTCCCGCTTCCGTCGACAGATGTGCTCCTGTGGACGACGCTGCGGGACATCGCGCCCCGGCTCGACCCGACGATGCTCAAGGTCGGGTTCCTCTTCCTGCTCGTCGGGTACGGCACCAAGGCCGGCCTGGCGCCCATGCACAGCTGGCTCCCGGATGCGCACAGCCAGGCCCCCGCACCGGTCTCCGCCATCTTTTCCGGGTTCCTGCTGAACGCGGCCCTCTACTGCCTGATGCGGTATATCCCGATCGTGGAGGGGGGGGCGGGGCTCGGCGGGTGGTGCCAGCGTTACCTGGTGCTCCTGGGGATCGTGTCCATCCTGGTGGCGGCGGTGTTCATCATCTTCCAGCACGACCTG
>CAYUME010000206.1:0-7734 GCA_964445475.1 uncultured Planctomycetia bacterium | reverse complement strand
ACAATGCGGGGGCCTGGATCTGCCACGCATTCCCGACGATCCACTGGATCCGCAGCAACCACCAGACCTACGCGTTCGGCGGCCCGGCCTCCGACGGCGGGGCGGTCCGCGAGATCGGCCCCCACACCTGGGCGCCGTATCCCCCCACGGTCGAGGGCCAGCACCAGTGGGCGCACGAGCACATCCAGACCGGCCACGGCGCCCTCGGCGCGCTCTACCCCGACCGACGCTTCGGCAAGCGGCTGGCCTACCTCGAGGGCGGCGGCACCGTCCCCTGGCTCGGGTTGGTGAACAAGGGACTCTACGACCCCGACCATCCCGGCTGGGGCGGCTGGAGCGGCCGCTTCACCGCGACCCGGCAGAAGGACGTCTGGTCCCGCCACAAGGATGTCAAGGCGGACGAGGCGTGTTACGGCGAATTCGCCGTCTTCACCGAGGTCTCCGACGCTTGGACAGACCCGGAGACCGGTACCCGGCACGAGAACGCGTTCGTCCCCGTCTGGCGGTGGCGCCGCGCCATGATGAACAACTGCCGGGCCCGATTCGACTGGTGCGTCCTGCCGCGCGACCGGGCCAATCACCATCCGGTGGCGGCGCTCGACGGCGACGCGTCGGACGCCGTCGTGAGACGGGCCGCCCGCCCCGGCGGGACGCTTCGACTCGACGCCTCGGCGACGACGGATCCCGACAAGGATCCGCTCGACTTCCGCTGGTATCCCTACCCCGAGGCCGGCACGTACGAAGGGTCCGTGCAGTTGAAGGGGGACACCCGGGCGAGTGCCGAGGTCGCGATCCCGCCCGACGCCGCCGGCCGGCAGATCCACGTCATCCTCGAGGTCCGCGACGAGAGCCGGATCGTCCCGCTTTACGACTACCGCCGCGTGGTGATCGATGTGGCCGGTTCCGGCGGCCCCCCCCGCTGAGGCCGAAAGACGTTCGACGGTCTTCGCGGGCCGGAGTAGAATGCGCGCTCCCGGGCGTCCCGTCCCAGAGCGCCCCCCTGATCAGGATCCGGATCATGAACACCGTCCGATTTTGCACGGCGACGATCCTCGCCACGACGCTGCTCGCGGCGGCCGTCACGCCGACGGACGCCGCCCCCCGCGACCGCCTCCCCAACGTCGTCGTCATCTTCATCGACGACATGGGGTACGCCGACATCGGGCCGTTCGGGGCGAAGGCGTACGCGACGCCGAACCTGGACCGGCTGGCGAAGGAGGGGCGTCGTTTCACGGACTTCTACGTCACCCAGGCCGTCTGCTCCGCCTCCCGGGCCGGGCTGATGACCGGGTGCTACAACATCCGGGTGGGGATCCAGGGCGCCCTCGGCCCCCGCTCGAAGATCGGGATCAACGCGAACGAGGTCACACTGGCCGAGATCTGCAAGCAAAAGGACTACGCCACCGCCTGTTACGGCAAGTGGCACCTCGGCGACGCGCCGAAGTTCCTCCCGATGCAGCACGGCTTCGACGACTACTTCGGGCTCCCCTACTCCAACGACATGTGGCCCTATCACCCCGGTGTCCTGAAACTCCCGATGGAGGAGCGCCTCAAGCGCTGGCCCCACCTCCCGCTCATCGACAAGAACGAGGTCGTCAACCCCCAGGTCTCGTCGAAGGAGCAGGAGCAGCTGACGACGCAGTACACCAAGCGCGCGGTCGCCTTCATCGAGAAGAACAAGGACCGCCCCTTCTTCCTCTACGTCCCCCACAGCATGGTCCACGTCCCGCTCCACGTCTCCGACACGTTCAGGGGGAAGAGCGGCGCCGGGCTCTTCGGCGACGTCATGATGGAGGTCGACTGGTCGGTCGGGGAGATCGTCGGCGCGATCCGGAAGCACGGCCTCGAGAAGGACTCGCTGGTCCTCTTCACCTCCGACAACGGCCCCTGGCTCAGCTACGGCGACCACGCGGGCTCGGCGCTGCCGCTGCGCGAGGGGAAGGGGACGATGTTCGACGGCGGCTGCCGCGAGCCGACGATCGCGTGGTGGCCGGGGACGGTGCCGGCGGGGACGTTGTGCGCCGAGCCGGTCATGACGATCGACGTCCTGCCCACGGTGGCGGCGCTGATCGGGGCGAAGCTGCCCGACCACCCGATCGACGGCCGGGACATCGGGCCGCTCCTGCGGAACAAGCCGGGCGCGAAGAGCCCGCACGAGGCGCTCTTCCTCTACTATGGCGCCGAGATCCAGGCGGTGCGCATGGGGAAGTGGAAGCTCCACTTCCCCCACGGCTACCGGACCCTCAACGGCCGCACGGGCGGGACCGGTGGGATGCCCGTCAACTACGACGCGGCGAAGATCGACCTCTCCCTTTTCGATCTCGAGGCCGACATCGGCGAGACGACGGACGTGAAGGAGAAGCACCCGGAGGTGGTGAAGCGGATCCAGGAGCTGGCCGACGCGATGCGGAAGGACCTAGGTGACGCGCTGACGAAGCAGAAGGGGGCGGGGGTACGGGAGGCGGGGAGACTGTAGGAAACGCCCCTTCGGCTCGCTCGGCCTGGCCTCGCTCGCTCAGGGCAGGCAAGGCGCCAAGGCCGCCAAGAAAACACTGGGGGGGGCGATATGGCTGACGCAACCGAGCCGCGCCCCGAGCCCTCCGGCTGCCGGATCACGCTGGGCGGGCTGATGGTGATCATGCTCGTGATCAGCCTCGCGGCGGCGCTATTCATTCCCTCGCTAATCGCCGCGAAAGAGGCTGCCAACCGGGCGTCATGCGGGGGGAACCTAAGTCAATTGTATAAAGGCATGTTTGTTTACGCCTCAACGTTCGGCAAACGCAAAGATCTCTGGATGCCCCACACCGGCGATGCGTTCTTCACCTGCCTGCTGGGCCATTCGAGCCCGGAACATCCCGCCTCGTATTTGACAAATGCGCCCTTTATCGGCATTCCGGAAGTATTTCTCTGTCCCAGTTCCGGTTCCAGCGTCAACTCCGTGATACCCGGAGGCGCGATGGCCGACTTCCTCGGCCCGGCGCGCCATCCGCAAGTGCCCGCTGGCAACCCTTCAGCCCTGGTATCGGACGGAATTCCGTCCGATACCCCCATCGGCTGCGACAAGCCCGGCAACCACCGGGGGGGCGGCAACGTCCTCCGGTTCGACGGCTCTGTCAGCTTCCGCGAAGACCCGGACTACACCGCCGCCGTGAAGGCGTGCTCGGACTGAGAGGCGGGAAGACATGAAACCACAGATGGACACAGATGAACACGGATGGCGCGCCGGGGAACGATCCCTTCTTGTATCTGTGTTAATCCGTGCTCATCTGTGGTTCCCCCTGCTGTCTTCTTTCACTCCACCGGCCCCTTCTCGAAGTCCGACTCGTTGACCCACCCCGCCTTGATCTTCTCGCCGCGCATGAACTTCTCGTAGAAGCCGCGTTGCCCCTCATTGGCATAGGGGTATTTCTCGAAGACGTCTCCCTTCCCCTCCATCCGCGGGTCGCCCTGGACCTTCAGCTCGTCGGTCATCTGCTTCTCCAGCGCCTTCCGCGCCTCCTCGTGCGAGGCGCTGCCGGCGAGGTTCGCCAGGCAGTCCGGGTCCTTCGCGAGGTCGTAGAGCTCCTCGGCCGGCCGCTTCCCGAAGCAGAGCGCCCAGCAGCGGTCGTTCGGGTCCTTGCGGTGCGCGTTCAGGATCTCCGTCTTCGTGGCGCCGCCATCGCAGTTGAGGTAACCCGTTTCGGGATTGCAGGCGGGCCAGCGGGACGGCTCGTAGTTCCGGATGTAGATCATCCCCTCCTTGACGATCGCGCGGATCGGGTAGCCCCAGTCGTTCGGGCGGCCGACGTCGTGCCGCTCCTGGCCGATCAGGATGTGGTCGCGCGCGGTGACGACGCGCCCGCCGCGGTCGCTGCGGAGAATCTCCACGAGGCTCCGCCCCGTCGCGGGCGCCATGCCGGTCTTCTCCCACGCGAGCCCCGCCAGCTCGAGGAAGGTGGGCGCGAGGTCGATAAAGCTCACGTAGTCGTCGATCGTCCGCCCCGGGCTGCGGATCCCCTTCCGCCACATCATCGCCAGCGGGACGTGGTTCGAGAAGTCGTACTCCTGCCCCTTGCAGCGCGGGAAGGGCATGCCGTGGTCGGAGGTGACGACGACGAGCGTGTCGTCGAGCAGGCCGCGTCGCTCGAGCGAGGCGAGCATGCGGCCGAGGTGGCGGTCGACGTGCTCGACCTCGAAGGCGTAGTCGAGCAGGTCGTTCCGGACGACCTCGTTGTCGGGCCAGTAGCCGGGGACGCGGTCGACGTCCGACGTCTTCTTGCCTCCCTTGGCGACGCCGGAGCCGTACTCGTAGCCGCGGTGCGGCTCGACGGCGCCATACCAGAAGGACCACGGGGCGTCCTTCGGCGCGGCGTCGAGGAAATCGTCGAAGTTGGCGGCGTAGTCGTTGTTCGAGATGCCGGAGGCGGGCGGCGGGGCGGTCCGCTTGTTGAAGGGCGTGCCGGCCATCTGGCGGGGCTTGCCGGCGACGTCCTTCGCGACGCCCGGTGCCCAGCCCTTGCAGGTCATGCCGGCGTGCCAGCCGCCCTCCGCGAGCGCCTCGGCCCAGGTCTTGTACTCGGGAGGGAAGTAGGGGACGTGGTTGCAGGCGGCGCCGAGCTGCCAGGAGTTGCGGCCGGTAAGGATGCAGGCCCGCGATGGCGCGCACTTGGCGTTGGGCGTGTAGGCACGGGTGAAGAGAAGGCCGTCCTTCGCGATGCGGTCAAAGGCGGGCGTCTTCACCCACGGGCAGCCGTAGGCGCCAGCGTGGCCGTAGCCCCAGTCGTCGGCGATGGCGAAGAGGATGTTCGGGCGCTTCGGGGCGGCCGCGTCCGGGCCGTCGGCCGCGCGGGCGGCCGGCGCGAGCGCCGCCAGCAGTGCGGCGACGAAGAGCGAGGCGCGGCGGGGGAGGCGTGCGGTCATGAGAAAGGCTCCAGTGCGGGGGAGTGTTACTTAATGTAACACATAAAGGACGGCCGCGGAGACGCAAAATGGGTGCATCATCCATCCCACATAGCACTTGCGACAGATTTACATCTCTGGCACGCCATTTGCTTATAACCCCCGGGAATGCCTGAATCCCCCGGGGGCCTATTGCCAGGATTGTACAACCATGGCACGGTGCCGTGAAGAACCAAGGAGGATCTCCACATGAAAGCGCGCGCAGCAACCCGCTTTCCGCATCTCCCCGCCACTCCCCTCGAGCGGCGCATCCTGCATATCCGGGGTCACAAGGTCATGCTCGACCGCGACCTGGCAGTGCTCTACGGCGTGACGACCAAGCGCTTGAACGAACAGGTGCGGCGAAATGCCGGTCGATTCCCCGCGGATTTCATGTTGCAGTTGACGCCAGAGGAAACCGCCGCTTTGAGGTCGCATTATGCGACCTCAAAGAAAGGTCGCGGCGGGCGTCGATACCGGCCCCTGGCCTTCACAGAACAGGGCGTTGCCATGCTTTCCAGCGTGCTCCACAGCGAACGGGCGATCCGGGTCAACATCACGATCATGCGGGCCTTCGTCCGGTTGCGCGAGATCCTCGCGACCCACCGGGACCTCGCGCGCAAGCTGGAGGCGCTGGAACGGCGATACGACGCCCAGTTCCGGGTGGTCTTCGACGCCCTGCGCGAGCTGGTGTCCACCCCGGAGCCGCCCCGCAGGCGGATCGGGTTCCATACGACGTAAGCCGGTCCCCGCTATTGCCCCGCCCGCGTCCGGTAGAGGGCGTCGCCGACCGCGCGGCAGGCGGCGACCGTCTCCGCGTAGGGCGTGTCGGTGATGTCGACAAAGCCGATCTGGTAGTTCTCGCCGTCGAAGCGGCCCGTCACGCACTGGTCGGCGTACTGGAACCAGTGCACCCCGACGAGGTGCGGGTGGCAGAGCGCCTCGCGAAGGTAGAGGCCGTAGGCGGCGGCGCGCTGCGACTGGGACGGGACGCTCCGCAGGCCGGTGTGGGGCAGGCCGCGGTCGAGCGCGCCGAAGTGGAACTCCCCGACGAGCAGGGGCTTGTCCACGCCCTCGGGCATCGCGAGGTCGTCCGGCGCGAAGCGGTACCGGTTGACGCCGACCACATCGCAGTATTTTGCGGCGGCTCGGAGCGTGTCTTCCGTCCCGCCGTACCGGCCGAGGTGGTCGTGGAGGCGGCTGCCCAGGTAGAGCTTGCGCGGCGCGGCGGCTTTCATCTCCTCGGCGCACGTCCTGTAGTACGTCTCCGCAAGGGCCGCGCGGTCCTTCGAGGGCCATCTCAGCTCGTTGTCGATGAAGTACCCGATGCACCACGGGTCGTCAGCCGTCTCCTTCGCGGCAACCTGGAGCGCGGCGCGGAGGGCCGTCCGGAACTCGGGGCGACCCACGTCGGGGAACTTGCTGCCGATCTGCGGGCAGCTGTAGTGGACGGGGATGACGTAGGGGGTCTTCCGCAAGCGGCAGACCTCCGGCTCGGACCAGTTGGCGACGGTGTTGAGGCCCCAGCTGCGGAGGCGCCGGTGAGCGAGCGCGCGCGCCGTGTCCGCCCAGCCGTCGCCGTATTTCCGGAAGAGGTTGGCGCGCAGGAAGTCGAGCCCGCGGCCGCCCCGGAGCGCGTCGCCGAGCCCGCCGTCCGCGGCCACCGGCTCGAACCAGCGATCGCGCCTCTCGCGCGACGTCTCGCTGCCCATGCGGACGCAGGTGATGCCGTGCGACCAGAAGAGGCGGCCGACGGGGTCGACCAGCCACCAGCGGCCCTCGTGCTTCTGGACGCGGAAGTGTCCGGTGGCCTCGAGCCTCGGGCCGTCCGCCCACCCGCCGTACGCGTCCCAGCCCGCCGGGCCGGGGCGGGCGTCGAGATCGCGCGCCTCCGCCGCGCGGCGCTCCGCCAGCTCCTTCGCGTCGCGGACCTTGCCGGGCCACTCCGCGTGGCGGTACTGGCCGAAGGCGTCGACGAACGGGAAGAAGTCCTTGTCGAGCCGCTCCTCGGCCAGCGTGTTGTAGCGGCCCGTCGCACGCAATGCCCGGAGCTCGACGACGGCGCCCGGCGCATTCCCGATGCCGGTCACGGTGAAGCTGCGGATGCGGGCCGGGTCGACCTCGGTCCAGATCCCGACGTGGCCGCCGGGAAGGCCGTTCATGCCCGGGAAGGCGCGGGCCCGGAAATCGCCGCAGGTCTTCCGCTTCAGGAGAACCTCCAGCGCGCCCGAAGCCTTCGGCTCGAGAACGAGGAGGCCGTCGATCCAGCCGTTTCCGTCGAGCACGCCGCGCAGGGCGACCGGCGCGGGGCCGGGGTTCCGGACGTCGAGGGCGACGGCGAGCCGGCCGGAGGCGTCCCAGCCGGCGGCGGGAGCGGCAATCGTGACGCCGGAGCGCGAGGGGCCGAGGGTGACGCGGAGCGCCGTCTCGGTCCCGGCGCCGGCCCACGCGGCGGCGGCGCCGTTGTGGGGCGTCGCCAACGGGCTCGCTCCGGAGGCCGCGGGATCGAAGAGAACGACGGCTTCCGGATCCGCAGCCGGGGCGGCACCCGGAGTTCCAGCCGTCATGGCCACGAGACAAATTGCGGCCGCAAACCCGGAAAAGACCCGAACAGGGGAAATAGGGAAGGCAGGCGAACCGTGCATGGGGGAACGCTCCTATGCGTGGCGTGTTACTTAAAGTAACACGCCAAGGGTGGACGCGGAGGCACGAAACAGGCCCATCGCATTGCTCCACAACGACTTACGGCTCGCTCCGATATCCGGCACGCAATTTGCTTATACGCACCCGGGGGGCCTGAATCCCCCGGGGCTTATT
>CAYUME010000205.1:0-7753 GCA_964445475.1 uncultured Planctomycetia bacterium | reverse complement strand
CGCCGGCCGGCCGGCTGCGCCGCTCGCCGCGCCCGCAGCGGAGAGCGGGGCGCCCGAGGCCGCGACCCCGGTCTATCGCCTGGAGGGCCCCCGGCGGCAGACCGGCCCGCTCGCGGTGCTGGAGTCCGCCACCGGGGCCGCCGGCGGCGTACCGTTCCGGCGGATCGTGCGCCGCGCCGGCGGCGTCACGGGCGAGATGGTCTTCTACGGGTTCAGTGCAGATGACGAAGCCCCGTCGTACGGCTACGTCGTTCCGTCCGGGACGAGATGAGGGAACACGCGATTCCGAACAACACCGGCCGGGCCGGCCCAAGGGAGGATTGACCCATGCGAGTCCTGATCCTGACGCTTCTCGCGACGATCCCCGCCGCCGCGGAGCCCGCCCAGCAGGCGGGGCCGGGGGTGGACGGCAATGCAAAAGTCGTCGCGCCGGATGACAACAACCTGAACACGATTCTGGAGCGCAAGCTGTCGCTGGAGTTCCAGGAGACACCGTTCCGTGAAGCGATCGCCTTCTTGCGTCAAGTCGGCAGCATCAATCTCGTGCTGGATCCCAGCGGTGCCCGGCTCCCGGCGTGCACGATCAAGGTCGCGAATCTCCCCCTGAAGTCCATCCTGAAACTGCTGACCCAAACGCTCGGCGCTACGTTCGAGATCCATGACGACTTCATCTACATCACCGCCGATTCCGGCAAGGCTCCGCAGGAAAGCGACCTCATCACCGTCGCCGACGTCCCGTCGGCCGGAAGACTGGCCAAGAAGCTGGAAGACACGAAGGTGACTCTCGACCTTGAAGAGGCACCGTTCGAGGACGTGGTCGAGTACATGAGACAACTCAGCGGTCTCAATATCGTGGTGGATCCCCGTTCACGGATCCTCGCGTCCGATCTCTCGCTGAAGGTCCAGGATCTCTCCCTGCGGAAGGTCCTGTACCTGGCGTGCCGGCTCGCCGGTGGAAAAATCGAGATCGGCGAGGTGGTCTTCATCACCGACGGTCCCCGGGCCAAGAACGCGCAGCCCCCCGGGCCGGTCCCGGCGGGGGTGCGGCTGAAGTCCGGCGACGCCGTGCTCGAGGCGTCGCGGGTGGTCCTCTCGTCGCCGTCGGGGCGGTCCGTGGAGATCGAGGGCGCGCTCGCGGGCCGGTGGGCGCCGCGGCTGGTCGACCAGGCCCTCGACACCGCAGCCGACGGCATCCTGGTCTACCGCGTCTCGCGGGATCTCCAGGGCGTCGTCGGCAAGGATGACGCGGAGGCCGGCAGGTTCCGGGCGCTGGCCGCGAAGATCGCCCCGGGCGCGGAGATCATCCGGGAGGACGACCTGCTGATCGTCCTGGGCAAGGACCCGTCCGCGCTCCGCCGCGTCGCGGCCGTCATCCGGCAATGGGCGTACGACGGGGAACGCTAGCCCCGCTTGTCGTGGACTCCGGTGTCTGACAAAAGCGCCGGGCTTCCCTGAGGGGGGAAGCCCGGCGCCCGCCCGCATCAACCTGCACCGTCAGCCGCGACCCGCCTCGCGATCGTGCATGCCTGCGGCTGCGCCGTTCGTGTCATTTCGCGTGGGCCAGCGCCGCCAGCGCCTTCGGGACCGTCTCCTCGGGCTTCACCGGCCGCCACGCCGCCGCGATCCGCCCGTCCCCGCCCACCAGGAACGACGACCGGATGATCCCCGACGTCTTCTTCCCGCCTGACGTCTTCTCGCCCCACGCCCCGTACGCCTCCGCGACCCGGTGGTCCGGGTCGGAGAGCAGCGGGAAGCCGAGCGCGAGCTTCGCGTCGAATCGTTTCTGGTCGTCGGGCGTGTCGGGGCTGATCCCGACCGCGCGCAGGCCGGCCTTCGCGAGGTCGGCGCCGGCGTCGCGGACGCTGCACGCCTGCGCCGTGCACCCCGGCGTGTCCGCCCGCGGGTAGAAGTAGACGAGGACGGGCCCCCCGCGGAAGTCGGACAGCGAGACGCGCTGGCCGGCCTGGTCCGCGAGCGTGAAGGGCGGGGCCGCGTCGCCGGGCTTCAATCCCGCCGTCTCCGGGGCCGTGTCGGCATTTTTCGGGGGGGACATGTCGGGGCTCCTGGAACACGCGGTTGCCGCCAAGAGACAGGACGCCGCAAGCGCCGCCGTATGCCACCCGTATCCGGGAGTGGTCATTGAACGCCTCGGTTTCGACCGTGTTTCCGATGCCTGTATGGACCCGCAGGGACCCGGCTGGTTACATGGCGCCGGCCTCCCTGTCAAATTCTGTCCTCCTGTCCCCCGTTGCGTTACAATACCCCGGATCAGGAGGCCCCCGCATGCGCGCCCCTCCCTTTCTCGCCCGCCTCGTCGTGCTCGGGCTGTTGTTCTCACCGGCCGCCGCTTTCGCCCAGAAGGCCGCCCGCCCCGGGCCGGGTCTGAAGCTGCCCCCCTCCGACAACCAGGGCAAGCCCGGCTCCTACCAGATGCACACGAAGCGGGCCGGCAACGACTACTGGGTCTACGTCCCGAAGTCCTACGCCGACGACAATCCCGCCGGCATCCACCTCTTCTTCCACGGCCAGGGCGGCCACGGCGGGGCGCCCCACTTCGGCCAGTGGGCGAAGCACTTCCTCGATGGCTTCAACCTGATCGGCATCAACATGCAGTACCAGGACGGCGACAACATGAAGGACCCGCAGGGGAAGGTCGACTCCGCGTGGGAGGCGGTCGCCCAGACGATCGCCGACTACAAGATCGTCGAGGGTCGCGGCGTCATCTGTTCCTTCTCCGGCGGCGGGATCCCGCACGGTATCATCCAGCAGGCGCAGGCGAACGGCGGGCCGCCGGTCTGCGGCCCGATGTGGCCTTTCTGCCACGCCGCCCCCTACTCCTCCAACTTCCGCACCTCCCTCAGCAAGTCCACGCCCATGAGCTGGCTCATCTCCGTGGGGAAGGCGGAGTGGAACCTGGCGGGGGCCGGGCTCGGCGAGTCCCAGACCGGGCGCATCGCCGACGCCCTCCGCGAGGCCGTCCAGGGCGGCTGTCCCGACGTGAACGGCTGGATCCCGAAGAAAGGGCACACGATCGAGGACGCCGAGGTCGCCGCCTCCGCCGAGGGCTTCCGGCGTTCCGACCTGGCCCTCGCCCCCTTCCTCTACCTGCCCGACTGGAAGGAGCGGGAGCTCGCCCCGATCGCCCGCGACGCCAACGGCGCGGGGCTCGGGCGCGCCGTCAAGGCGCTCGACCGGCTCCTCGCGAACGACACGCTGGAGGAGGGGCTCAAGGCGCGGGCGGCGAAGCTGAAGGGGCGGCTGGACGCGCGCGTGAAGGCGATCGTCGAGATGATGAAGGAGCTGGCCGGGGGCGACCCCGTCCTCTGCGAGTACTACGGCCGGATCGTCGTCCCGAAGCTCGGCGACCTCCCCGAGGCGAAAGCCGTGCGCGACGCCATGGCCGAAGGGCGCAAGACGAAAGGCTACGTCCAGGCCCTCGCCCTGCCGGCGCCCTTCGAGAAGGCCTTCCGTCAGTTCTTCAAGGGGGACGGGAGCCTGAACCCGGACCAGGTCCCGTTCCTGGAGAGCGTCAGGAAGGTCGCGCCGGCGACGTCCCTCCTCGGCCGGATGGCGGCGCAGTACCTGGAGCTGCAGTGAAGCCTCCCCGCCTAAAGGCGGGGCTTCCAACGGCAACAATGGGCGAAACCCGCCGAAGCCTGACCTGAATCGTAAACGAGGTCCGGCCCGGCCCTTCCCCCCCGCCCAAGGGCGGGGCTTCCGGGCGGAGGCGGGTGACGCCCGTCCGGGAGGATTCGCTCCGCTCATTCCTCCCGGGCTCGCTTGGCACCAGATGGCGCGGCCTGTGCGGACCCGGTAACCCCGAAGGGCCCGGCGGATCCGTACTGGGGGCGTTATCTCAACCCGTGCGGGTCTCGGGGCCCTTGCGCCGCGCGAGGCCTTGCACACTTTTCGGAGAACGGGTCATGGCCAAGGAGTCGACGAAGCAGGTCCAGGAGCGGCTGGTCGCCACGATGCGCGACTGGCAGAAGGTCGAGAACGCGGCGGTGACGGCGACGGGGCGGATCATGGAGAAGACCCGGAACCCGCTCATCCGCCTCGTCGCGGAGATCATCCAGCGCGACTCCCAGATGCACCACCGGGTGCAGGAGTTCATCGCGGACAGCTTGGACGTCAAGCCGGTCGCCCTTTCCCCTGACGATCTCGGCGAGGTCTGGGGCCTCATCGAGGATCACATCGCCATCGAGAAGCGGACCGTCGATCTCGCCCGGAAGGCGCTCGACGGCACCAAGGGCAAGAAGGGCCTGCTCGTCCAGGCCTACCTGCTGAGCTATCTCATGACGGACGAGACGAAGCACACCCGGATTCTCGAGGACCTCGAGAAGATCAAGGGCGGCATGTACCCGTACGCCTAGCCGTGCGAGGGGGTGCTCGGTCCCCGCCGGCGTTCCGTGCCCTGGCGGGGGCCGGCACCCCCGACCGGCCTCCACGCGGGCCGACGACCGGCCCCCGGCCGGTCCCCCGTCCAGTTCGCAGAGGAGGGAATGGGGGGCACGTCTTTGTCCGTGCGCCCCTTTCCCCTCCCCGCGCGAAACCGTCGCAGTGCCCGCTCATCAGCAGTACAATTATTGAATCGTTCCCTTGTGCCTTTGTGCGGGAACCCGCGACGCGTTCCGGGTCAGGGTCAGGGGGGATCCGTCATGCGCCACGCCTTTCTCGCCGCCGTCCTCGCGATCCCGGCGTCCTTCGCCGTGCGCCGCGTCGCCGCCGAGGAGGCCCCCGCCCGGGAGCTCCTCGCGCAGATCGGCGTCTCCCGCGGGATCTGCGTCCTCCTCGAGGACAAGGGCTGCGCCCGGGCGATCGACCTCGCCCGCGCCTCCGACCTCCTCCTCCTCGTCACCCTCGCCGACCCCGCCGACGCCGAGACCGCCCGCCGCGCCGCCCACGCCGCGGGATGCTGCGGCACGCGGATCTTCGTCGAGGCCGCCGGGCCGGACCGGATTCCCCTGGCCGACAACCTCGCCGACGCCGTTCTCGCCGCCGACCCCGCCGCCGTCTCCGGCCCGGCCGTCGTCCGCGAGGTCTACCGCGTGCTGCGCCCCGGCGGCCGCGACCTGGTCGGGGACTCGGTCGGCGTGAAGGCCGTCCCCGCCGGCGCCGACGACTGGAGCCACCCGTACCACGGCCCGGACAACAACCCGCAGACGCGCGACCGGCTCGCCCGCGCGCCGTACCTGACGCAGTTCCTGGCCGAGCCCCGCTACGCCCCCGCGCCCCCGGCGGCCGTCGCCGCGGGCGGCCGGCTCTTCATGGCCTTCGGGAACGTCGCGTGGCACGCGCGCGAGGAGGCGTGGCTCAACACCCTCGCGGCGGTGAGCGCCTACAACGGGGCGCTCCTCTGGAAGCGCCCCCTCGCCCCCGGCCGCCTTGTCGACCGCTGCACGATGGTGGCGACGCCCGATACGCTCTGGTTCGCCGACGACGCCTCCTGCAAGCGCCTCGACCCCGCGACCGGCGAGGTCCGCGGCGAGATCGTCCCCCCCGCCGGCCAGGCGGACGGCCCCTGCTGGAAGTGGATGGCGCTCGAGGGGGGCATCCTCTACGGGCTCGTCGGCGAGGCGGAATCGCCCGATCCCGACGCGCGCTGGCGGATGACCCAGCACGGCTGGCCGTGGGACCGGATCTCCCGGGGCTACAACGCGAACGAGTACGCCTGGGGCTTCGCCCGCACCCTTTTCGCCTTCGACGCGGCGACGGGGGCGGTCCTCTGGCGGCACCGGGAGGAGGAGGCGATCGACGGCCGCGGCCTCTGCCTGGCGGCGGGGCGGCTTGTCGTCTCGCGCTTCGGCCGCTACCTCGCCTGCCTCGACGCGAAGACCGGCTCGGAGACCTGGCGGCGGACGGCGGAGCAGGACAAGGCCCTCTTCGACCAGGTCGGCCCCTTCCGGCCGGGGCACGGCTACATCCCGGGCTGGAAGAGCACCGTCTACCTCAAGGGCTCCGACCGGGCGCTCTACTTCGTCGGGCCCCAGGTGCACGGCATCGCCGCCCTCTCCGCGGCCGACGGGTCCTTCCTCTGGAGGCTTCCCGGCGAGAACGTCCAGGCGGTCCTCCGCGAGGACGGCCTCTACGTCATCGGCCCCCAGACGGGCGGCGGCCGCGACCGGGAGCCGTCCCGCAGCTTCCGGGTGGACCCGATGACCGGCGAGGTCCGGGCGACCTACGAGGTCGCCCGCCGCGCCTGCACCCGCGCCACGGGGACCCCCGACGCCATCCTCTTCCGAGCCTACGACGGGACGACGCGCCTCGACCTCGCCTCCGGCGCGGCCCGCCACATCGCCCCCATGCGCCCCTCCTGCCACGTCGGCGTCCTCGTCGCGGGCGGGTGCCTCTACTGGGTCCCGTGGGCCTGCGACTGCAACCTCCAGCAGTTCGGCGTGATCGCGCTCGGCCCGGCGGGGGACTTCCCGTTCGGGGCGGAGGCCGTCGAGGCGGAGCGGCTCGAGGCGGGGCCCGGCCCCGCCGGGGCCGTCGCGGCCTTCGAGGCCGGCCCCGCCGACTGGCCGACCTACCGCGCCGACAACGTCCGCTCCGCCGCGACCCGCGCCGCGCTCCCCGCCGCGGCCGCCCTCCGCTGGCGCTTCGAGATGCCCCCCGGCGTCGAGCCCGCCGCCCCCGCCGTCGCCGGCGGCCGCGTCTTCGTCGGCGGCTCCGACGGCGTCCTCCGCGCCCTCGACGCGTCCCGCGGCCCCGTCCGGTGGACGGCCTATACGGGCGGCGCGCTCCGGTTCCCGCCGGCCGTCGCCGGCGGCCGCGCGATCGTCGGGTCGGGCGACGGGTGGGTCTACGCCTTCGAGGCGGCGACGGGGCGGCGGCTCTGGCGATTCCGCGCCGCGCCGCAGGATCGCCGCATTCCCGTCTTCGGCGCGCTCCTCTCGCGCTGGCCCGCCGCCGCGCCGGTCGTCGTCGCGGACGGCGTCGTCTACGCCGTCGCCGGGATGAACGCCCTCGACGGGACGCACGTCTACGCCCTCGACGCCGCCTCCGGGCGGATCCGCTGGCAGAACAACGCGTCCGGTCACCTGGACGCCGAGGCGCGGAGCGGCGTGGCCGCGCAGGGGGAGACGCTGATCCACGACGGGAAGCTGTACCTGGCCGGCGGCAACGCGGCGTCGCCGGGAGTCTACGACCTCGCGGACGGCCGGTGCCTCACGCCCGCGCCGCAGGGGATCGCCTCGCGCGCCCCGCGCGGGCGGGAGTTGGTCGTCGAGAACGGGGCCGTCGTCGTGTCGGGCCAGCCGTTCTACTCGCACCCGGACTTCCCCGTGTACGACAGGCCCGTCCAGTGGCGCGAGCAGCGGGTGCGGGCGGCGGACGGGAGCCTGGTGTTCGTGGAGGGGCAGGGCCCGGACGGCGCCGCGGCGTGGCGCCTCTCCGCCCGCGAGGCGGGGACCGACCAGGAGCGCTGGTCGCAGCCGCTTTCCGCCCCCCCCGTCCGCTGGGGCGTCGCCGTCGACCGCGACGGCTGGGTCGTCGTCGCGATGCGCGACGGCGGCGTGGCCTGCTACGGCGACTGACCGGCATCCCCCGTTCGCGGGATGGGTCCCCCGACCCCACCCGCGTACCCTTTGTCGCCCTTTGGTTTTCCCGGGGCGATGACATGCGGGTTCACGCCATTGCTGCCTCCATCACAATGGCGTTGCGACACATTTAATTCATTTATGGCCGAACGAGGGCGGCTCAGCGGCGGGAGGGCGCGAATGCGCCCCCGTCCGCTGAAGCCGACTTGTTATGT
>CAYUME010000204.1:0-7768 GCA_964445475.1 uncultured Planctomycetia bacterium | reverse complement strand
CAGGCGCCGGGTGGTCGTCCGCCCGGGCGGCGCCGCGGGAACGGGCTCTGCCGACCCCGGAAGCGTGGGGAGCTCCGCCCGGTCGCCGGCCGCCTGCCTCCCCATCCGCTCGGTCTCCGCCATCTCCAGGAGCAGCGTCTCCTGGAGGGCCAGCTCGGCGAGCCGGGTGGCGACGGCCGGATCGGCCCGCAGGAGCTCGTCCAGCCGGGCACGGCCCGGCTCGTCCAGGCGTCCCGCCAGGTAGTCGATCAGGAGCGGATCATGTTCGGACTCGTTCATCCCGGCTCCCCGGCGCGCAGCTGCTGACGCACGCACTCCAGCAGGCGCGAGCGGATGCGGTTGAGCGTGACGGAAACGACATCCTGCGTGCGCGCCAGCTGATCGGCGATGGCCGTGACCGCCAGCCCGTCCCAGAAGCGCAGCCGGACGATCTGCTGCCAGGTCTCAGGCAGCTTCCGGATGCAGCCCCGGAGGGCCTCCTGGCGCCCTTCGGCCCCTTCCGCGACGGCGTCGAATCCCCGGTCGATCGCCTCGAGCGCCTCGGGGGAGAGGGCGGTCGGCGCCTGCATCCCTTTCCGGAAGGCCGCCAGCGCCTGTCGGCGCGCGATCTCCTTCGCCAACCCCCAGAAGTTCCTCACGTCCTCTTTTTCACAGGCGCGGAGGACGGCGACGCTGACTTCCTGGAAGACGTCCTCGGCCCCGTGGTGGTCGTGAAGGATGGTGTAGATGTAGGCGAAGAGCGGCTTCCGGTAGGTCAGAAGCAGACGGGTCGGCTCTTCTTTCATGGTCGGGGCTCCATTTGAACGTGTCGGGAACGGCCCAAATCTTAACCGCCGTCCGAAAAACCGCTATCAAAAGGGAGGTCTTGCCGCGCGGCCCCCCTTCGTCTACGACAACCCGCGCTTCCGGGTCGAGGGCGGCGGCCGGAAGACCGTCGCCGCGCCGCGCGCGCCGGGCGCCCTCCGGATCGACGGGACCGCAGACGGCTGGCCCGGCCATCCGCCGGAGACGCTCTCCGGCCGGCGCGTGGTCGAGGGCGCCTCGGCGGACGGCGTCGAAGCCGCGTTCCGCCTCTGCTGGGACGACCGGGCGCTTTACCTCCTCGCGCACGTCAAGGACCCGACGCCGATGCGGAACGGGCAGCAGGGGGACAGGCTCTGGAGCGGCGACGGTATGGAGCTCTTCCTCGGCTCGTAGAAGCCCGACCAGCCGGGCGCGCTCCTCTTCTCCGATCGCCAGGTCCTCCTCGGCGCCGCCAAGCCGGGGGGGCGCTGCCGCTGGCACGTCGTCCGGATGGCCGAGCCGCCGCCGATCGCCATGGACGTCGCGCCCGCCGTGGACGGGAAGGGCTACGTCGTCGAGGCCGCGATCCCCTGGTCCCTGCTCGGCCTCAAGCCCGAGGTCGGCCGGGAGCTGCTCTTCGACCTCGCCGTGGACGACAGCGTCGACGGGACGGCCCGTCGCTGCCAGCTGATGTGGAACGGCACCGCGCGGAACTCCGGCGACCGCAGCGGCTGGGGACGCCTGCGCCTCAATCCGTGAGACAGGCACCCTCGGGGTCGAGGTCTCGTTCGCCTGCTGGGCGCCTTCCCGAAGGACGCCGCGACCTGGGGGCCGGCCCCCGGACAACAGGTCCCGCCTTTTATGTCATAACCCCCCTCCGGGCCGCCTCGTTATGGAAGTGGGCAGGAGGTCGTCCCTCATGAAGGGGCCTTTCGCATGACACCGACGATGCGCCGTGCAGGACCGCTCGCCGCCCTGCTCCTGGTCCTCGGGGCCGCCGCCGCACCCGCCGAGGTCGGCGTGCCGGTCCGCTACCAACTGCCCGCCGACGGCCCCCTCCCGAAGACCTGGCTCGTGACCCTGGCCATCGTCGAGAAGGGGAACCCCGACTGGATCGTCAGCCCGTTCCTGCGCGGGGCGCCGCGCACCGTGACCGAGGCGAACCGCGGGGTCTTCACCGATACGTGGGACGGGCTCGACGAGAACCTGATGCCCGTCCCGCCGGGGACGTACGGCGTGAAGGGCATCTGCATGCCGGCGGAGACGTGGCCGGTGGACGGCGAGCCCCACGCCGTCACGCCGCAGTTCGTGGCGGGCGCCTCGTCGTGGATGCCGTCGCGCGACGACCTGAGGACGCCCGAGCCGTTCGGCGGCGACCCGTGCGGGGCGCCGCTCGGCGACGTCGACGTCGGCCCCAACGGCGTCGCCGTCTTCTATTATGTCTATCTCGAGAACGGCACGAACAACCCCCAATTCGACCTGAAGAAGCCGACGGGCCTCGGCCAGTTCCGGCGCGCGTACAACTCGGGCGGCGCCGGCGGCGGCACCAGCACCTGCACGGACGGCGAGACCGTCTGGAGCTTCAGCACCGACGGCGGCCCCAAGTTCGTCTACCGCGCCGACGGCAGGCCCTTCGGTACGGGCCGCGGCGCGAACCGCGGCAACGTCTATCTGCCGCCCGGCTGGGTGAAGGCCATGGCCTGCTGGCGCGAGGCCGACAAGGCCTTCGTCTACGTGGCGCAGGGCGGCAGGATCCTCCGGGACAAGGACCGCTTCAGCGAGAGCGGCACGGAGCGCGTCGACACCGTCAGCATCCACGACGGCGCGGACGGCAAGGTCCTGGGCGAGATCCCGCTCAAGCGCCCCATCGGGATCGCCGCGCGCGGCGGGAGGCTCTACGCGGTGCACGGCACGAAGCAGGACGGATTCGAAGTCGTCGCCCAGGCGCTCCAGGCCGGCCTGCCGCAGGGCGGGTGGCAGCGCCTCTTCGCCGTGCCGGCCGGCGTCACGCCGGCGGACATCGAGGTCGACGGCCGCGGCCGCGTCTACCTCAGCGACGCCGCCGCCAACAAGGTCTTCCAGTTCGACGCCGCGGGCCGGAAGACGCTCACCTACGGCCGGCTGGACGCGCAGAAGCCCGGCACCTACGACCCGCAGACGATGATCGCCCCGGGCAAGCTCGCCACCTGGACCGCACCCGACGGTGAGGACCGGCTGATCATTGTCGAGCAGGCCGGCCCGAACCGCGCCAGCGAGTGGAGCGCCGACGGCCGGCTGCTGCGCGAGTTCCTCCCGCTGCAGACCAAGGCCAACGACGGCTACGCGGTGGATCCCGAGCGCCCCGAACACGTCTACATCGCCGGCCAGGGCGGCTGGCTGACGCGGTCCCGCGTGGACTATGAGAAGGGCACCTGGACCGTCGACGCGGTCTGGCCAGACGTGGGGACGGATCCCAGGTCTCCGCACCTGGATCACCCGCAGTTCATCCGCGCGAACGGCCGTGCCTACCTTGCCTGCGGCCGCAGCAACAACGTCTACCGCCTGGCCGGCGACCGCTGGCTCCTCTCGGCGGCGATCCTCCGCGAGCAGAAAGGCAATGACCGCCGGCATTACGCCTGGCACGACGCGAACGGCGACGGCACCGTCCAGGAGGAGGAGTACCGCGCGACGCCGCTGGAGATGCCCGGCTGGCTGCTGCGCTATCACGGCAACCAGTGGCTCGTCGACCTCTCGCTGGTGGCGCTCAACCAGGCCGGCCCGGACGTCTGGCGGCTGGCGCCCGGATCGTTCGACGCGCACGGGAACCCCGTCTTCACCGCGTGGGAGAAGCTGCTGACCGATCCGGTCTTCGTCGCGCGCAAGGAAGGCAAGGCCGACGCGATCCACGGCGGCAACGAGCTGGACGAGACGTACTCGAGCGACTGGGGCATGGCCGACGGCACGGTGAAGGACGGCTTCTACGTCGTCGCGCGCGGCGGACGGAGCTTCAGCGCCAACGTGGGCGCCCAGATCAAGGTCTCGCGCGACGTGCCGGACGGGAAGGGCGGCTACCGCCTGCGCTGGCGGACGGGACGCACGGCGCTGCAGGGCGTCGCGCAGCCGGGCGAGATGTACGGCGCGATCCACGTCTGGAAGCCGATCAACGGCCTGCTGAGCGTGGTGGACCAGTCCCGCTGCGGCATCCTGCTCTACACCGAGGACGGCCTGTACGTCGACACCCTCTTTCCCGACCCCCGGCGCTTCCCGCGCGACAAGGCCGGCATCTACCCGCAGCCGGGCGAGTTCTTCGCCGGGTTCGTCTACCCGGACGCGTCCGGCGGCCGGATCCGCCTCGGCATGGGCAAGGTCACGCCGCTGATCTACGAGGCCCGGGGCTGGTCCCTGAAGGAGAATCCGGTCCGGCCGGTCTCCGGCCTGCCGGCGGAGGTCGTGCTGGCCGCCTCGCAGATCGCGACACCGCCCGAGATCGCGCTGACGCTGCGCGGCGGCGCCGGCTCGGCGAAGCTCGCGCGGTTCGCGCCCGCGATCGGCGGCGCGACGCTGGACGGCTCGCTCGCCGGATGGGAGTCCTGCGAGCCGGTGCGGTTCCAGTCGGACAAGGACCACACGGTGGAGCTGCGCGCGCTCTACGACCCGGACCACCTCTACCTGCGCTGGCACGCGCGGCTGCTGACGCCGGTCGAGCCGAAGCCCCTGGCCGACGTCACCCGCGTCTTCAGCCACGACCGGGGGGCCGACACGCTGAGCTTCTGCGTCCAGGGCGATCCGGATGCGAAGCCCGGCGGCCCGCCCGGCGGACGGCCCGGCGACGCGCGTTTCATCTTCAGCCTGGTGAAGGAGGGCGGCGCGGTGAAGCCGATCGTCGTCGGCTTCTATCCCGAGTGGGCGGGCGCGGGCCCGGCAACCCCCGCCACGTACCGCACGCCGGTCAACACGACGCAGTTCGCCCACGTCGGGCCGGTCGCCGGGGCCGTGCTGCACCACGTCGTCGATCCGGACGGCAAGGGCTTCGTGCTGGCCGCCGCGCTGCCGCGCACGGCCGTGCCCGGTCTGCCGGCATTGAGCAGCACGGTGCGGACCATGGCGAATTTCGAGGCGACGTTCGGGGGCCACAACAAGTTCTGGTGGTCGAACGCGGACGGCTCGGCCAACCGCGAGACGTACGACGAGCCCACGGAGGCCCGCCTCTACCCGGGCGCCTGGGCGCCGCTGACGTTCCAGGGACTGGACGCCGGCGTGGTCGTGCGCCACTGGCAGATCGCCGGCCCGTTCGGCGGCCCGGGCGCCGAGCAGTTCAAGGAGGACCTCAACGGGCGCATGCCCGGAACGGACAAGGACTACAAGCAGGCGGGCCGCGACTTCTGCGAGGCCGCCGCCTATCCGCCGGACGCGGGCAAGGTCGACTTGAAGGAGGTCTTCAAGGGCGAGCTGCTCCACGGGTACTGGGGCAAGCCCGGCGAGCTGCGCTGGAAGCAGGCGACCGTCGAAGACCTGGACACGCGCGTGATGCTGGGCGCCTCGGCGCAGGTCTGGTACGGCGCCAGCTGGGTGCACGTGCCTGGAGATCGCGTTCCGCTTCCAGGGCCATCCGCAGACGTATCTGCGGTGGTTCCTGAACGGGGAGAAGGTGCACGACGGCGAGATCCAGGGCGAGCCGGGCAAATCATCCGCCGGGAAGACGCTCCCCCTGAAGAAGGGCTGGAACCGGGTGATGTTCCGCGGCTACTGCGTGGGCTACCCCAAGTTCCGCGCCGGGCTGGTGTTCGCAGGGCCGCCGGAACGCCTCTGGAACCTCCGCCTCTCGGCGATCCCGCCGGGATAGGAAGCCGTACCCGGGCGGGTCGGGCCTGCCGAAGCCCCGAAGGAACGAAGGCGGGAGCCCCGCCCCTCGGCCGTCCCGCGCGAGCCGCTCCTCATTTCAGGCAGACGACCCTGCCGGCCTGGTCGCTGACGTAGAGCCGCCCGCCCGCCGCGGCCAGGCCGTCCCAGACCGGCGGCGCCGCGAGGGGGATCTCGGCGACCTTCGCGCCGTCCTTCGCCGACGCGATCCAGAGCATCCCGCCCTTCCGGCCCGCGTAGGCGGCGTGGGGATCGTCCGCGGGGATTCCCGCCGGGGAGGCCCCGACGACGAGGAGCTCCCCGGCCTTGAGCATCGCCCGCGGCCGGACGGGGAGGTCCCGCTGCCAGGCGGACGGATCCGCCGCCCCCTTGCCGAGCGGGGTGATGTCGGGGACCGCCTCGGCCGCCCCGTCCGCCGGCGCGAGGGACCGTCGGAAGAGCGCGTACGTCCCGTCCGACGCGCCCTTCCGCTGCGCGCCCCAGACGGTCCGGTCGTCGAAGACCATCATGAGCCCGGCGGGCGCGGAGACGCCCGACCCCGCCTTCTGGGCCCGGTCGACGATCCAGGAGTAGGCGACGCCGACCCGGCTGAAGTCCCCCGTTCCCATCACCCAGTGCGACCGGTGGTTCTCCGCGCCGTCGAGCAGGCTCGAGGTCGAGAAGAGGTGGCGCGCCGGTCGCTCCTGCCGCTCCAGCCTCGCGTCGAAGCGGACCTGGCGCAGGAAGACGTCGCGGCCGTCGCTGACGAGGACGTCGGAGATCGCGCCCCCCGCCATGGAGAAGGAGTCGCTGCGGTCCGGCTGGAGGAACGTCTTGTAGTCGGTCGTGTTCTGGGAGGCCTTCGTCACGTGCTCCGGCGCCGCCCGGTCCTTGCCTTCCTGGTACCGCGGGGACCGGCTCTCGAGGTGGGCGCGGGAGATGACCCGGCCCGTCGCCGGGTCCAGGCCGAACAGGTCGATCCCGCCGTCGAGCCAGGTCGACCGGCCGGCGGAGCAGTAGGCCACCCCGTTGAAGAGAAGCACGCTCCCGTGGACGGGCCAGAGGGACTCCACGCGGTCGCACGCCACCGCGCGCAGGTCGGCGGGCGCCGCGAGGAACCGCCAGGCCACCGCGCCGTCGTCGAGGCGCAGGGCGGTGACGCGCCCGTCGGCGCTGCCGAAGAGGGCGAGACCGTCGTGGACCGCCGGGGGCGAGTCGACGCGACCGCCCGCCATGTGGCTCCAGAGCGGCTTGCCGTCCGCCGCGTCCAGGGCGTATACGACGCCGGCGTCGACGTCGGCCACCAGGACCTTTCCGCCGGCGACCACCGGCGGGGTCAGCCGGCCGCCGGGCGCCGCCGTCCATACGGGGGCCGGCTTTTCCGGCAGGGCTGTCCCCGCCACGCCGCTGCGGAGCGGGTCGTGGCGGAGCTGCGGCCAGTCGTCCGCGTCCGCCGCGGCGCCCCCGGCCGGCTTCCCGAAGGCGGGACCCGGCTCCAGCCGCTTCGCATCCGGGACCCGGCGCGCGGGGTCGGCGACCGCAGGCCGGTCGGCCGCCAGCGCCCAGAAGCCGAAGAGCTTGGACTCCATGTAGCAGCCGCAGGAATGGGAGGGGGCGTAGACCAGGCCGTTGGCGGGCAGGATGCCGTACTGGCAGGTGCCGCGGACCCAGTTGTTGCGGGAATGGCCGTCGCCGACGAGGTCCATCAGCTCGATGCCCCGCTTGCCGGTCAGGATGTACCGGGCCGTCGCCTTCTCCCGGTAGCACCGGTGGTGGTGGCCCGCGGTCTGAAGGTCCACCAGGATCTGGTTCCTCTTCTTGACCGCGCCCGTGTGAAGGTCGCGGCCCTCGTGGAAGTCCTCCGCCGGCGGAGGGGCCACGGAGTCCTTCACGTGGCTCCCCTGCCAGACGAGGCCGTCGATGACGAAGACGTCGGCGGGGGCGTGGAATCCGGCGCCCCCCTTGCAGGCCCAGAGCGTCTTTCCGGTCTCCGCCGCGAGCGCCGTCATCTGCCCGTCCAGCAGGCAGAGCACGACGCCGTCCGAGACGACGAGGACATCCGTGCCGAACGACGCGCCGCCGGCCTTCCGCTGTCCCTTCGCCTTCGCCCCGGCGGGGGCTGCCGCCTCCGCGGCCGCGGACGTCCAGAGCGGCCGGCCGGACGCCA
>CAYUME010000203.1:0-7798 GCA_964445475.1 uncultured Planctomycetia bacterium | reverse complement strand
TCAGCTCGCCGGTGCCGACGATGTTGGCGGTGATGATGAGGCCGGGGCCGACGGATCGGAGGGTGCCCCCGAGGGTGCGCGGGGGATCCTGGACGGCGGGGGCGTCATCGGGGGCGGCCATGGAGGGAGGGTAGCACGCGAAGGAAGGAGGGGTCAATGGAACGCGAGCCAGGACGGATCACCTCCCGCCTCCAGAAGAGGCTTTCTGCCCCGTCCCCGGCTCCTCGCGTCGCGCGCCAGGCTGCCGCCGCGCCAGGTCCTCGCCCTCCTCCAGCAGGACGCGGAAACCCACGGCATTGAGCCAGAACTGGCCGAGGCTGCTGGCGTAGCATCCATAGACCGCGCTCGTCTCCGGATGGTGGCACCAGGAGCCGCCGCGCGCGGTGCGCGGCACGCGATCGGGAGGAAGGGGACGATCCGTCGTCCCGCGGTCGGGATCCGTCCCCGTCCAGGGCTCGCACCACTCCGCGACGTTCCCCTGGATGTCGCGGAAGCCCCACGCGTTCGGCTTGAAGGAGCCTACGGGGGCGGTGCATCGGAAGCCGTCGCTCCAGGGGAATCCCCAGGTCCCGGACCGGTTCTCCGCAAGAGTCCGGTCCCACAGGTTGGCCCAGCCCGCGCCGTCGCGGGGCCGGTCGCCCCAGACATAGATCCCGGTGCCGCCCGCGCGCGCCGCGTATTCCCACTCGGCCTCGCCCGGCAGGCGGTACGTCCGGCCTTCCTCCCGGCTCAGCCATTGACAGAAGGCCTCGGCGTCCTGCGCATAGAGGAGGGTGACGGGGTGATCGTCAGCCTGCTCGAATCCGGGGGAGCGCCAGGAGAGTCCGTCCAACTCCCGCTCGTCGCACTCGAGCGTTTCGGGATCGAACAGGGATGCCTTCCCGTGACGCTCGGCCCGCGTAACGAAACCGGTCTCGCGGACGAACCGGCCGAACTCCGCGCGCGTGACCTCGTGGACGCCGAGCCAGAATCCCTTGTCGATGCGAACGGGATACTCGACGTCCGGCTCGTTCAGGTCGAAATCCTTCTTCCCTCCCATGACGAAGGAGCCGGGGGGGACGTAGGCGAACGTCATGCCGAGGGAGTTGGTGAAGACCTCTTTCGGAGGGCGTGAGGGGGCCGGGGGCTGCGGGGGCGCAACGGGCTCGTCCGGCACGCCGCGTTCCGCCGCCCGGGCCGAATCCCGCTCGATCTTCGCCACGGCCCGTTCGAGACGGCCTTCGGCCGCCGCGGCGGCGTCGCCGATCGGCGGCCGCTGCCCCGGACCGGGCAGAAGGAAGAAGGCGACGACGATCAGGGCGGACACGCCGAGCAGGACGACGAGAATGACCGCGAAAGGGTTGCCGGTCCGTTTCGGCAAGTCCGCCATGGGGGGCGTCCCGTGGATCAGGGGGTATCGGTCGATGGGGTTGATTAGCAGAGAGGGATGACTTGCGCAAGGGGGTCTTTGGGGCAGGAGGAGAGGGGCGGCGTGCATGCCCACGAGAGGTGATACATAAAATATGCACTCTAGTTGATCAAAACTAGAAAACATCCCCGGGAACAAGAGACACGGGGCAACAGGACGACCCCGGGGCCCCCTAGGCCTAAGTCGATGGGGAGGCTCCCCCCTGCGCTCCACCCGGGGTTGATTGGCCTGCAAGAAAACCTTGTTCCGAACGAATCATATTTGCCCGGCCCCATCCCCATGGCGTATGCTATAAGTACGGAGGAGGCGTGTACTGGGGGGCTTCCGATCCCGCGAACGGAGGCCCCCCCGCGGGACCGCGTCGGGGGTCCGCCCATGGCCCACAGCGCCCGCCAGAACACCCGCCGCCTGGGCGAGATCCTCCTCGAGGAGAAGCTGGTCTCCGTCGCCCAGCTCCAGCAGGCCCTCAAGCGCCAGTACACCCACGGCGAGACGCTCGGCGAGGCGCTGGTCGCGCTGAAGCTCCTCACCGAGACGGACATCGCGCGCGTGATCGCCCGGCAGCTCGGCTGCCCCTACCTGGACGCCTCGCGCTACGACATCCCCTCCGACGCGCTCCGCCTCATCCCCGTCGACGTCGCGGTCGAGTGCCAGATCCTGCCGCTCGACCGGATCGGCCGGACGCTGCTCCTCGCCTGCGCCGGGGTGGTGCCGCGGGAGATCCTGGACGCGATCGAGAACCGGACCCGTTTCCGCGTCTTCCTCTGCGTCTCCACGGCCGGGCAGATCCTGGAGGCGATCAAGCGGAACGGCAGCCGGCTGCTCGAGTCGATCCGCCACGACTTCGAGACGAAGACCCACGCGGGCCCCGGCGGCGCGACGGCCGGGAGGGCGTGAATCCAGGCCGGAACAAACCACGGAGGCAGGAGCACACGGCGTGAAACCGCCGATGCACGCCGATGCGAGGACGGATCGGCGTGCATCGGCGGATCCCTTCCCGAAAGGCGGACGCATGCGCGGCCTCGACAAGCGGATCCGCGCCGTGCTGGTGAAGGACGGGCTGGTCGCGGAGGAGGCGGCGGACAAGGCCCTGGCCGCCGCCGCGCGCGACAACCGCTCCTTCACCGAG
Organism: uncultured Planctomycetia bacterium; assembly: GCA_964445475.1. GTDB lineage: Bacteria > Planctomycetota > MHYJ01 > CAYUME01 > CAYUME01 > CAYUME01. The sequence continues at coordinate 5,261 of CAYUME010000203.1, read as the reverse complement.
GTCCTCGTCGAGACGAACTGCATCGGGGAGCGGGACCTCCTCGCCGCCCTCGCCCTCGAGGCGAACGTCCCCCCCATCGACCTCGACCGGATCCGCACCTTCGACGAGGCGGCGCTGAAGCTGGTCGACGCCGAGACGGCGGCCCGCTGCGGCGTCGTCCCCCTGGCGCGCATCGCCCACCTCGTCACGCTCGCCGTCTCCAACCCGTTCGACATCCTGGAGCTGGACGAGCTGCGGCAGCGGACGGGGTGCGAGCTGCGCCCCTTCGTCGCCTCGGAGCGCGCCGTCCGGTCCGCCGTCGCCCGCGCCTACCGCCCGAGCCGGACGGAGATGAAGGCCTTCCTCGAGACGGTGGCGGAGCCGGCGGTGGAGGTGCAGGCCGAGAAGCCCGAGTCCGAGGAGTTGAACGTCCGGGAGCTGGCCGAGGGGGCGGCGGACGCGCCCGTGGTCAAGCTCGTCAACCTCCTCGTCGCCCAGGCCCTGCAGGGGGCGGCGAGCGACATCCACGTCGAGCCGAAGGAGAAGGCGACACGCGTCCGGTTCCGGCAGGACGGCGTCCTCCACGACGTCCTCGCCCCGCCCCGGGCGATGCACAACGCGATCGTCTCCCGGATCAAGATCCTGGCGGGGATGGACATCGCCGAGCACCGCGTCCCGCAGGACGGGAAGTTCCAGATGCGGGTCGAGGGGCGGTCGGTGGACTTCCGGGTCTCCGTCCTCCCGCTCGTCCACGGCGAAAAGGTCGTCCTCCGCATCCTCGACGCCTCGGGGCTCTCCCGCTCCCTCGACGACCTCGGCTTCGAGCCGCAGGCCCTGGACGCCTTCCGGAAGGCGATCGGCTCCTCCCACGGCATGATCCTCGTCACCGGCCCGACCGGGAGCGGCAAGACGACGACCCTCTATTCCGCGCTCAAGGAGATGCAGAGCGCGGAGGACAACATCGTGACCGTGGAGGACCCCGTGGAGTACCAGCTCGACGGGGTCAACCAGGTCCCCGTGAGCGCCAAGCGCGGCCTCACCTTCGCGTCGGCGCTCCGGAGCATCCTCCGCCAGGATCCCGACATCGTCATGGTCGGCGAGATCCGGGACGCCGAGACGGCGGACATCGCGGTGAAGGCGGCGCTCACCGGCCACCTCGTCCTCTCGACGCTGCACACGAACGACGCGGCCTCCTCGATCACGCGGCTGGTGGACATGGGGATCGACCCCTTCATGGTGGCCTCCTCGGTCCTCGTCGTCTCGGCGCAGCGCCTGCTCCGGCGGCTCTGCGAGCACTGCCGCCAGCCGATGGGGCTCCCGCCGCCGGAGCGGCTGCTCGGGATGGGGTTCCGCCCGGAGGAGCTCTCCGGGCTGCGCCTGATGCGCCCCGCCGGATGCCCGCAGTGCACGAACGGCTACAAGGGGCGGTTCGCGATCCTGGAGGCGCTCCCGGTGGACGACGCGGTCCGCCGGATGGTCGTCGAGGGCAAGTCCGCGCTCGACCTCAAGACCTACGCCGTGGAGCAGGGGGTGCTGACGCTCCGGCGCACGGCGCTGCTCAACGCCATGCGGGGAAAGACGTCGCTCGAGGAAGTGCTGCGGATGACGCAGGCGGATTGACGGCCGATCCCGGGCTCCGGACGGGCGCTACGACCCGGCACGACAGGCGTCCCCCCCTCCCCGTTTTCACGGCTCCCGCATTTCCTCGAAATGGCCGAGGCGGCGGCTATAATCAACCCATGCCATACGCATCGCCCGTCTCCCGATTCGCGACGCCGCCCGTCCTGGCGGCCATCGCGGCGTTGTGCGCGCCGGCCGACGTCGTCTGCGACACCCTCGAGATGAAGGACGGGCGGACGATCGACGGGGAGATCACGGAACGAGGCGACGCGTACGACGTCAAGACGAAGTACGGGACCCTGTCGGTGCCCAAGGACCAGGTGCTCCGGATCGTCCCGCCGGCGGGCGCGGCCGGGACCGCGTCAACTCCTCCCGAGGTGCTGGCGCCCCCGATCGCGCCTCCCGCGACGGGCCGGGGCGGCGCCGCGCCCCCCTCGACCGCCACGATACCCCCCGCCGAGGCCCGCGCGGCGGCGCCGGCAAAGCGCCTCCCCGAGCCGGATGCCCAGGCCCTGAAGGAGGCGGTTTCAGCCGTCCGGGCCCTCTTCCAGGCCGACTACGCAAAGCGGTCGCCCGAGGACCTCGCGGCGCTGGCGGCAAAGCTCCACCAGGCCGGCTCCTCGGAGCGAGACGCGGCGCTCCGCTACGCCTGTTTCCAGGAGTCGCTGGACGCGGCCGTCCGCGCCGGCGACGTCGCGGCGGCGTGCCGGGCGATCGACAGCCTCGCGGAGGCGTTCGACGTCGACGTCCCGGCGACGCAGGCCGTGGAGATCGAGCGCCTCGTCCGGACGGTCCGCACGCCGGAGGCGGGGCGCGCGCTGGCCGCGGCGGCCCTGGCGGCCGCCTCCGCGCTGATGGAGCGGGACGCGTACGACCCTGCGCTCAAGGCGCTCGCGACGGCGGGTGCGGCGGCGCGGGCGGCGAAGGATGCCGCCCTGTCCGCGCAGGCCCGGGCGGACGAACAGGCGTACCGCGCGCTCCGGACCGAGTACCGCAAGGCCGAGCCGGCCTTCCGGAAGCTGGAGTCGGCGCCGGACGATCCGGCGGCGAACCGGGACGCCGGGACGTATCTCTGTCTCGCGAAAGGGAACTGGGAGACGGGACTCCCGCACCTGGCGAAAGGGGACGACGCGGCGCTGAAGGCGCTCGCGGTGGCGGAGCTGGCGACGCCGGCCGGCGCGGCCGATCGCCTGGCGCTCGCGGACGGCTGGCACCAGGCCCTCTCGAAGCTGACCGGCCACGCCCGGGAGCGGGCGGCCGCTCGCGCCTTGATGCACTACCGGAACGCCCGCCCCGGCCTCCCGGAGACGGACGCCGACCGCGCGGCGGCGCGCGCGAAGGAGCTCGAGAAGATCGCGAACCTTCCCCCCGTCCCCCCCGGCGCCGTCCTTCACCTCTCCTTCGACCGGACGACCCTCGTCGCGAAAGGCGGGACGCGGATCTTGCGCGACCAGGGCGGCAACGGGCTCGACGCCGCGCTGACCGGCGGGACGCTGGAGACGGGCGTCCTCGGCGAGGCGCTCCGGCTGGACGGCGGGTTCGCCGTCGTACCCGAGAGCAAGGCCCTGGACCTCGGCGGCCGCGCCGTCACGATCGCCTGCTGGGTCCGGTTCGACAAGCCGTTCGCGCACGAGGCCATGATCCTCGAGCACGACGTGTGGGGCAACGCGGACGCCTGGCAGCTGACCTTCATGAACAGCCGGACCCTGCGGTTCAATTTCCCCGCCCTGCACGCCAAGGAGGAGACCGCCAATGCGCGCGTCGACTTCCAGCCGGGCGCGTGGCACCACGTCGCGGCGACGTACGACGGGAAGTCGGGCGTGCTCTACGTGGACGGGCGCAAGGCGTCCGAGACCCCCGCGACCACGCCGCTCCCCGGCGGGACGGCCTCCGCCTACGTCGGGTCGCGCGGCGGCCGGGGGCTCTTCCTGCCCGGCGCACTCGATGAATTGATCGTCTACCCGCGCGCGCTGCGGAGCGGGGAGGTGGGGGCGCTCCACGAGGCGGGACGCGCGGGGGCGGGCGCGCGGTGAGGGGGACAATAATGTATAATATAATACACTCGGAGATGCGTGTGAAATGGGGGGGGCGTCGACCGCCGTCCGCCGTCGTCCCGCCGAACGCTCCTCCCGGGTGTTGATCTCCCGCGCCGCCTCGGCGGTTCATCTCCCCGCCGCCACCGCCGGCGGCTCCGCGTAGTCCGTCCAGATCCGCTCGATCGCCTCCACCGACGGCTCGCCCTCGTGAACGCTGTAGCGGTAGCGCGAGACGTAGGGCTTCCCGGGCTCGATCGAAAAATCGCCCGGGACGGCGGGGCAGTAGCAAAAGAAGGGCTCGGTGGGGTGCAGGCGCGTGTTCTGGGGGGCGCGGAAGTTGCCGGGATGGCCGTAGAAGACGATGCTCCGCGCCTTCCCGTCCACCGTCCCGCTCATCCGGCACCAGCGCGCGACCGTCCCGTTCCCGTCCGCCCGCGTCTTCCCCTCGCTGGTGAGGTACGTCACGCCCTCCTTCCCCTCCCATGCGATCGACCCGCGGAATCCCATCCCGCCGTAGTGGTACTTGACGAGCTGGAGCGGGCTCGCGCCGGCGCAGGTCTGCACGGACTCAAGGTCGAAGAGGAACGGCCCCGCCGCGTTCCAGACCGTCACGGCCCACACCTCCTGAAGCGCCTCCTTCGGGCCGCCGGGGGCGATCAGGTCGAGGAACCGGTGGCGCGCCCGGACGCCGGCGCAGACGGGCCCGGAGAACGTCGCGTCGAGCCCCTCCGCCTCCACCTTCCCCTTCTTGTCCCCCATGTTCCAGAAGTCGACCTTGCGCCCCTCGAAGACCGTGTTGGTCCACGGAAACCAGATGCCGTGGTGGTGCTTGTGGTTGAGCGGGTAGTCGTTGGAGACGACGGTCCCGTCCGGGCTCCAGACGGGGTGGAGGTAGCCGCTCCGCGCGAAGTGCGGCTCCACCTTCCCCGGCGGAGGGACGACGCCGTAGTTGTACTGGACGACCGGCTTGCCGCCGACCCGGAAGAGCAGGTCCTTCCCTTCGGCGTCCTTGCACTCGACCTTCGGGGCCGCGGCGGGGGCCTGCGGCTCGAGGCGGTACGCGCGGCGCTTCACTCCCAGCGAGCGCAGCCGCTCGAGGGCGGCCAGCTGCGCCTCGAGGATCCAGACCGCGCAGGGCGGCGCGCCCGGCAGGACCTGGACGGGGACCTCACGGCCACCCTCGGCGACGACGAGCCGCCACGGGCCGGCGGGATCGGCGGCCGCGGGCAGCGCGGCGCGGACGACGGCGCCGTCGCGGTCGTGCGCCCCGGCGCGCAGCTCGAGCGCCACGGCGTCCGCGGCGTGGAGCGGAACGGCGAGAGACGCGACCGCCAGCAGGACGACGAGGCCGGGGAGCGTGCGCATGAGAGAGTCTCCAAGGGGATCGGCCGGCGATTATAGGCCCCGCTCCGCCCGGCCGGGAAGCGAATCCCGCGTGGGCGGGGTTGGCCCGCCCCCGACCCGTGCCGTTTCCTCCGGGGGCGGGTGCCCCCGATCCGCCGGCCGCCCCGCCAATACTGTTGACGAAATATTCCGTCACTTTCTAATATTGACGGCAACCGGCCGACCGTTCACAGCCCCTGTTTGTCAGAGGTCCGCCATGCGCCGATTCCCGATCGCGTCATC
>CAYUME010000202.1:0-7817 GCA_964445475.1 uncultured Planctomycetia bacterium | reverse complement strand
CGCCGCGGCAGACCAGCGTCCAATGGGCCGGTTTCGCGTCGTCCTCGAAGGAGCGGTTCCGCACCAGCTCGGCGTAGAGGCCGCCGTCGCCCGAGCAGTTGATCTCCTCGTAGAAGATCCCCCAGAGCAGGGGGCTGATCGCCGGCCCCGGCGTGTCGACCCGGACCGTCAGCCGTCCGGGCTCCGCGCCGGGCAGCGGGAGCGCCGCCGCGACGAACGCCGCCACCGCCAGCCGCCGCCCGATGCGCATCATGTTCGCCTCCCCGGGTTTCTTCGTGCTCTCCGGCCTGAAGACCGGCTCCCTGTCGCGGCGCGCCTCGCCTGGCGCCCCGACGGGGCGACCGTCCGGGCGGGCACGCGACCCGCCCCTAGGGCTTCAGCATCGCGCACCCGAACACCCCGCCCGCCGTGCTCCCGGCCCGGCCCTGGAACTTCACCGTCACCTTCTCCTTCCCCTGCGTCAACCCGGGGGGGACCGCCGTGTCCACGTCGAAGAATTCCCCGGGCTTGTTCCGTTCCAGCTTCTGCGTGGCGACGGTCCGGCCGTCGACGAGGACATCGAAGACCCGCCCGACGTCGTCCCCCCAGTAGGCGCAGCGGAGCGTCATGGGGACGTCGGGCCGGACCTTCAACTCGTAGCTGAACCAGCCGCCGCCGGTGGCGTGGCGCCATTTCCGTCCGAGGTGCTCGCCGGCCTCGGTCCGTTCGCCCTTCATCGCGTGGTCCGTCTCGGGCTGTTGCTCGCCGGGCCGCACGACGTCGACGAGGCGCTTTTCAAGCGCCTGCCGCCGCGCCTCCGCCTCCGCCCGCCCGGCCTCCTGCCGTTTCCAGTCCGCTTCCGTGCAGAGCTTCCAGTAGACCGAATAGCGCTGGTGGTGGAGGCGGTAGAACGGGACGAGCGTCACGTCGCGCGGCCGCCCCAGCCCCTGCGTCGCGAAGGTCAGCGGCCGGCCCGCCACCGGTCGGATCCGGCCGGCCACCTCCTTCGCGTCGGCCACGAAGGCCGGGACCTCGGGGGAGGGAACGCGGCTGTATTCGGTCTGCCGGCGGGCGTGGGGGTCCGGCATCCCGTCCGTCCCGAGCTCGCCGGCGAGGACGACCGGCCCGTAGAGGATCGCGAGGGTGCCCGGGTCGCCCGGCAGCGCCTCCGTCCGGAGGGCCAGGGGGAGGCGAACCTCGACGCGGTCGCCCTCCTTCCATTCGCGCTCGACGGCGACGTACGAGCCGGGCTTCCCCTCGACGGCGACGGGCGCGCCGTTGACGGCAAGGACGAAGCCCTCGCCGGCCCAGGCGGGGCGCCGGAACCGGAGGGTCAGCCGGACGGGCGCCGCACATTTCAGGGCGAGCCGCGCGACGTCGGATTCCGGGACCGTCGTCTCCTGCCGGAGGGTCAGACCTTTCGCCTTCCAGGCGAGCTCCGAGGCGATGTAGAGGTTGACATAGAGGGAGGCGCCGTCGTGGAAGTAGATCGACTCGCCGTACCGGGCGTGGTTCTCCATCCCCGTGCCGACGCAGCACCAGAAGGAGTGTTCGGGGGTCGAGTAGGTCTTGAAGTGGCCCGGCTTGAGCGACATCAGGTAGACGTACATCCCCGTCTCGGGGTCCTGCGAGGCGAGGACGTGGTTGTAGAGCGCCCGTTCGTAGAAATCCATCGTCTCCGCCGACGGCTCCCACGCGAAGAGGTGGCGGGTGAGCTTCAGCATGTTGTAGGTGTTGCACGTCTCCGCCGTCTCGGGGCCCAGGTGCGTCGCGAACTGGTCGACGGGGAAGAAGTGCTCGTGGTCGCTGTGGCCGCCGATGACGTACGAGCGGTGAAGGGCGACGCGCTCCCAGGCGAAGCGGGCGATGTCGCGGTAGCGGGCCACGCCCGTCAGCTCGTACTCCCGCGCCGCGCCGATCCACTTCGGGATCTGCGTGTTGGCGTGGAGGCCGTCGAGCCGGTCCTCGCCGCGCGCCAGGGGGTCGAAGACGGCGAGGTGGTCGAAGCGCCGGGCGGCCGCGAGATGGGCGGGGTCGCCCGTGATCCCGTAGAGATTGGCCAGCGCCTCGTTCATGCCGCCGAACTCGTTCCGCAGCATCTTCTGCACGCCGGCGTCGTCCAGCGCGTCGAGCCGCGCCTTCGCCCACGCCGCCATCCCCTTCGCCACCTCCAGCGCCCGGGCGTCCCCGCAGAGGACGTGGGCATCGATCAACCCGGCGTAGATCTTGTGAAGGGTGTACCACGGCGCCCAGACCGGCTTTCCTTCCGCGACGCGGTCGATGAACGACTCGGGGTAGGCCGAGAGATAGCCCGGGTTGAAGCCCCGGGCCGGGAGCGCCGCCTGGCATGGGGCGAGCGATTCCACAATGGAGGCCGCCCGCACCTTGAGCGTCTCGTCACCGGCCCCCGCCCACGCCAGCGCGCAGGCCGAAAGATAGTGGCCGAGGGTGTGACCGCGAAGCTCGCTTTTCGGCTCCTCCCACCCGCCGTAGGGCTGCGCGGTCGAGGGCAGGCCGGCGTTGAGCCGGAAGGCGTGGAGGAGGCGGTCGGGGTCCAGCGCGTGGAGGACCTTCCGGTTCCGCTCCATCGCCTCCCGGAAGGGTCCGTCGAGGAGGCGGACGTCCTTCAGGTCGAAGGCGAAGGCCTTGAGCGGGGCTTTCGTCGGGTCCTGGACGGCGGGGCCGGGCGCGGGGGCGTCGTCCGCGGAGAGGGGCGCGGCGGCGGCAAGGGCCAGGAACAGGGCGGCGCGCGACATGGCGTCGGGCTCCTCCAGAGGGACGGCAGGCGGCCGGTCGTCCCGCATTCAGGATGACGCGCCACGGCCCCCCTAACGCCCGACCGCAACAAAAGCGTGACCCGGCGACCCCCGTGTGGGAATATCCGGCGGAATCGTCCGCGACCCCGTTAGGCGGCCGCGCCCGCCGCATCTTCCTGGAGGGCGCGGTCGGGCCCCCGCCCGGCGGGACGCCCCGACAGGTTGTCTTTTCCTGCCGCGCTCGAGTCCGGAGCCCGCCGCCATGGCCGGCCAGCCCGACCTCGTCGTGCACAACGTGGGGACGAGCTTCCGCCACGGGCCGGAGTTCCGCGTCCACCGGCCGCGCGGGAGCGGCGACTGGCTCTTCGTCCACTTCACCACGCCCATCCGGATCCGGGACCGGTCGGGGGAGCGGACGATGCCGGCGGAGACGTGCATCCTGTACGCGCCCGGCCGCGCCCAGTGGTACGGGGGCCCCGGCCAGGGCTTCGCCAACGACTGGTGCCACTTCGGGGGGCGCGGGGTGGCGCGGTGGGTGCGCCGGGTCCGGGCGCCCGTCAATCGGGCGATCGTGCCGCTCCAGCTTCGCCCCCTGGCGGCCTTGGTCCAGTCCCTGGAGCGGGAGTTCCTGCGGCGGGAGCCGTTCTGGCAGGAGACGTCGGCGCTGCTCCTGGCCCAGCTCGTCGTCGCCTTCTCCCGGGGAGCGGTGGCGGCCCCGTCGGGCGCCACGCCGCACCAGGCGGACCTGGCCCGGCGGCTGCGCGACCTGCGCACCCGGGTCCACCAGGAGCTCGGCCGCCCGTGGAGCGTCCCGGCGATGGCCCGGGAGATGCACCTGAGCCCGTCCCGCTTCGCGCACGTCTACCGCGACTGCTTCGGGACGGGCCCGAAGGACGACCTGATCGACGCGCGCATCGCCCACGCCTGCTGGCTGCTGTCGAGCGGCACGATGCCGGTCAAGCGGGCGGCGGCGGAAAGCGGGTTCTCCGGCATCCACTATTTCAGCCGCTGTTTCCGGGCGCGGACCGGCTGCGCCCCGCGGGCGTATGTCCGGTAGGTGGACAAACCTGCCGTCCAGGGGACGCCGCCCGCCGGGACGGCGGATAAGAGTGGCGCCGCGGCCGCCCTTCGGCTATGAAGTCCGGTACGGGGACTGTCCGAGTATCCCGATCCAGGAGACTTCCATGCAGCCCGTCACGCTCGGCCTGATCGTCGGCAACCGCGGATTCTTCCCCGGCCATCTCTGCAAGACGGGACGCGAGGCGATGCTCGCGAAGCTCGCGCAGGCCGGCTTCAAGGTCGTCACCCTCTCCCCCGCCGAGACCGAGCACGGGAGCATCGAGAGCCTCGACGACGCCGGGACGTGCGCCCGGCTCTTCGCCCGGAACCGGGAGCGGATCGACGGGGTCCTCGTCACCCTCCCCAACTTCGGGGACGAGCGGGCGGTGGCCAACGCCCTCCACGGCGCGGGCCTGAAGGTCCCCGTCCTGATCCACGCCTTCCCGGACGCCGCCGGCCGGATGACCCTGGCCGACCGCCGCGACAGCTTCTGCGGGAAGATCTCCGTCTGCAACAACCTCCGCCAGTACGGGATCCCGTTCAGCCTGACGACGCTCCACACGGCGGGGATCGACGACCCGACGTTCGAGGCGGACCTCGCGCGGTTCGCCGGGATCTGCCGGATCGTCCGCGGGGTGAAGGGGCTCCGGATCGGCGCCCTCGGCGCCCGCCCCGCCGCCTTCAACACCGTCCGTTACAGCGAGAAGCTCCTCCAGCAGGCGGGCGTCACCGTCGAGACCCTCGACCTCTTCGAGCTGATGGGCTGGGTCGGCAAGATGGGCGACCGCGAGAAGCGGGTCCAGGCCAAGCTCAAGGAGATCCGCCGGTACGTGAAGACGGACAAGGTCCCCGCCGCGGCCCTCCTCAAGATGGCCAAGCTCGGCGCGGCCATCGACGGGTGGATGGAGGCGTGCGACCTCGACGCCACCGCCGTCCAGTGCTGGACGGCGATCGAGGAGTTCTTCGGCGTCGTCCCCTGCTGCTGCATGAGCATGCTCAGCAACCGCCTGATGCCCAGCGGGTGCGAGGTGGACGTGATGGGCACCGTCGCGATGCACGTCCTCGTCCAGGCCGGCGGCCGGCCGAGCGCGCTGGTGGACTGGAACAACAACTACGGCGACGATCCCGACAAGGGCGTCCTCTTCCACTGCAGCAACCTCCCCAAGGACCTTTTCGGCGGGATCCGGATGGACTACCAGGCGATCATCGCCGGGGCGGTCGGCGAGAAGAACGCCTACGGGACCATCGTCGGGCGGCTCGCGGCCCAGCCCTTCACCTACCTGCGCTGCACGACCGACGACGCGAAGGGGACGATCAAGGCCTTCGTCGGCGAAGGCGAGTTCACGGACGACAAGCTCGAGACGTTCGGCGGCTACGGCGTCTTCCGGGTCCCGGAGCTGCAGCGGCTGCTCCGCCACATCTGCGAGGAGGGGTACGAGCACCACGTCGCCGTCAACCCCGTCCGCACCGCCGACGCCGTCGCCGAGGCGCTCGGGACCTACCTCGGCTGGCCGGTCTACAAACACGCGTGACACGGCTCGTGGGGTAGCCAACCGCCACGTACGCCAAGATGAATGAGAAGGACAGGCGCCGCCTTGGCGCCTTGGCGGTTCAACTCCCACACGCTCAGGAGCCGCAGCCATGGGCACGTACGCGATCGGCGTCGACTACGGCACCAACAGCGTCCGCGCCCTCGTCGTGGACGCCGCCACCGGCGCGGAGCTCGCCACCGCCGTCTACCACTACCCCAGCGGGGAGGCCGGGATCCTCCTCGACCCGAAGGACCCCAACCTCGCGCGGCAGAACCCCGCCGACTACGTCGCGGGGTTCTTCGCCGCCGTCGGCGAGGCGGTCCGGGCCGCCCGCCAGACCCCGGGCTTCGACGCCGCCCGCGTCGCCGGGATCGGCATCGACACCACCGGCTCGACGCCCATCCCGGTGGACCGGGCCGGCACGCCGCTGGCGTTCCAGCCCGAGTTCAAGAGCGACCTCGCCGCCCAGGCCTGGCTCTGGAAGGACCACACCGGCCACGCGGAGGCGGCGGCCATCACCGCGGCGGCCCGCAAGGCCGGCGTCCCCTACCTCGCCAAGTGCGGCGGCACCTACTCCTCGGAGTGGTTCTGGTCGAAGGTCTGGCACTGCCTCCGGACGAGCCCGAAGGTCTTCCGGGCCGCCTTCTCCTGGGTCGAGCACGCAGACTGGATGCCGGCCTACGTGACCGGCACCCTCGACCCGCTGACGCTGAAGCGCGGCGTCTGCTCCGCCGGCCACAAGGCGATGTACGCCGACGCCTGGGGCGGGCTCCCCGCCAAGGCCTTCCTGAAGAAGCTCGACCCGGCCCTCGCCGGCCTCCGCGACCGCCTGTACGCGAAGGCGGTGCCGGCCGACCGGGTCGCCGGCCGGCTGACGCAGGAGGTCGCCGCGCGCGCCGGCCTCCCCGCCGGGATCCCGGTCGCCGTCGGGGCCTTCGACGCCCACATGGGCGCGGTCGGCGCCGGCATCCGGCCGGGGACGCTCTCGAAGATCATCGGGACCTCGACCTGCGACATGATGGTGAGCCCCGCCGGGCGAAAGCTCAAGGACATCCCCGGCGTCTGCGGGATCGTGCCGGGGTCGATCGTCCCCGGGATGATCGGGCTGGAGGCCGGGCAGTCGGCGGTGGGCGACATCTTCAACTGGTTCGTGAGCCGGCTCTGCCCGACGGAGCACGCGCGGGGGAACGCGCACGAGAGCCTGACGCGCGAGGCGGAACAGCTCCGGCCCGGCGCGAGCGGGCTCGTCGCGCTCGACTGGAACAACGGCAACCGGACGATCCTCGTCGACCCGCTCCTCACGGGCCTGCTCGTCGGCCAGACGCTCCACACGACGGCGGAGGAGATCTACCGCGCGCTCGTCGAGGCGACCGCCTTCGGGGCGCTGACGATCGTCAACCGCTTCGAGGAGTACGGGGTGAAGGTGAAGGAGGTGGTCAACTGCGGCGGGATCGCGGAGAAGAACCCGTTCGTGATGCAGATCTACGCCGACGTCCTGGACCGACCGATGAAGGTGAGCCGCTCGGCCCAGACCTGCGCCCTCGGCGCGGCGATCTTCGGGGCCGTCGCCGGCGGCGCCTACAAGACCGTCGAGGCCGCCCAGAAAAAGATGACCGGCGTCAAGGCGCTCGTCTACCGCCCGATCCCTGCCCACGCGAAGGTGTACGCGGCGCTCTACACGATCTACCGCGCCCTCCACGACGCCTTCGGGACGACGGGGCACCCGGGCGCGCTCGACCGCGTCATGAAGGACCTCATCGCGATCCGCGACCGGGCGCGCACGGGATGAAACGCCAGGGCGCCAAGACCGCCAAGAAGGCGCCAAAGATATCCCCGTTTTTTCCTGTCGCGTCTTGGCGTCCGTGGCGTCTTGGCTATGCTGAAGGTGCACGATGCTGAACGACCTCAAGCGGCAGGTCCTCGAGGCCAACCTCGCGCTCGTGCGGCACGGGCTGATCACGCTGAGGTGGGGGAACGCCAGCGGGATCGACCGCCGGCGCGGGCTCGTCGTCATCAAGCCGAGCGGGGTCGGCTACGCCGCCCTGCGCGCGCGGGACCTGGCCGTCGTCGACCTCGACGGCCGCGTCGTCGAGGGCCGCTTCCGCCCCTCCTCCGACACCCCGACGCACCTCGCGCTCTACCGCGCGTGGCCGACGGTCGGCGGCATCGTCCACACCCACAGCGCCCACGCGGTGATGTTCGCCCAGGCGTGCCGCCCGATCCCCTGCCTCGGGACGACGCACGCCGACGGCTTCCACGGCGAGGTGGCGGTGACCCGGCCGCTGGCGCGGGCGGAGGTGGAGGGGCACTACGAGGCGGCCACGGGCGCCGTGATCCTGGAGCAGTTCGCGCCGAACGCCGGGAGGCCGGACCCGCTGGAGCGTCCCGCCGTCCTCGTCGCCCAGCACGGCCCGTTCGCCTGGGGGCGGGATGCGGACGACGCCGTGACGAGCGCGGTAACGCTCGAGGCGGTCGCGGCCATGGCGCTCGG
>CAYUME010000201.1:0-7832 GCA_964445475.1 uncultured Planctomycetia bacterium | reverse complement strand
CGAAGGTGGGCAAGGAGTGGGTCGCCTACCACGCGATGACGCCCGGCTCCCTCCGCGTCCGGCGCGGCGAGCGCAACACGAAGGCCCTGCCCCACGCGTCGGGCGAGACCGTCCGGGCCGGGGTGACCTTCACCACCGTGATCCCGATCCCCATGTATCGCGAAGGCAAGTACTGACCATGGCCGCCCCGGCATCGCCCCGCTCCCGGACACGGACCCGCTCCCCGCAGGACGCCTTCGCCCGCCTGCGCCCCGGGAGCGTCCGGGATCGGGCCTCGGCGGGTTTTACGCTCGTGGAGTGCCTCACGGCCCTGATCATCCTCGCCATCGGCCTCTTCGGCGTCTTCTCCATCTTCGTGGCGGGCGTGGCGACGCACAAGAAGGGAATGGACCAGACGACCGCGGGAACGCTCGGACAAAAGGTGCTGGCGGAGCTGGAGGCCAACCTGGACGACGACTACTTGAAACAGCTCTCCGCCTTGGCTGCCAAGCGCAATCCCCAGGGCAGCAGCAGCTACAAGCGGCAGATCGAGCTGACGGGGATGACCGACCCGGATGTCTCCGACCTGTATTCCTACGACCTCTCCCTCCGGCCGACCGATCCCCGCACCCGCGAGGCCTACGCCGTCGTCCTCCGCATCCGGTGGAGGGAGGGCGGGGAGCAGCAGGCGGCGGTCTTCGAGACGATCGTCCTGCGCAAGCTCGCGCAGTAGCGGGGCGGGACGACGTTCGCGTGCGGACGTGCCGCGTCCTCCCCGCTTCCGCGAATTGCCGGTTCCCGCTCGCGGGGTCTCCCCATTCCACGCGGATTTCGCGGATTGACGCAGATTTCACAGATGGATTCCATGCACGCGTCGCAGCCGTCTCGCGACGCCCCCGATCCGCAGCCGGACCCGGGGCGGGCGTGGCGCCGCCTGGCGCGCGCCGGGGCGGCGATGACCGTGCTGGCGATGATCGTCCCGACGGGTCCTAAACGGGAAAGCATCGCCGAGATCAGCCTCTGAAAAGGGGCGCGCCGCCTCAGGAACCGATCACCACAATGCCTTGGACCCGCGCCTCCCTCCGCCACGCCCTCGAGCGCCGCGGCCTCCGCCCCCGCAAAGGCTACGGCCAGCACTTCCTCGTCGACCCGAACCTCTGCCGCGCCATCGTCGAGGCGGGCGCGCTTCCCCCGGCGGCGGACGTCCTGGAGATCGGCTGCGGGCCCGGCCTGCTCACGACCCACCTCGCCCCCGCCTCCGGGCGCCTGCTGGCCGTCGACATCGACCCGGACCTGGCCGCCCTCTGCCGCGAGGCCGTGGCCGGCGCGGCGAACGTCGACATCCTCGTTCAGGACATCCTCGACGATGAAGGGCGTATCGGCGTGGAGCGTGGGGCGTGGAGCGTCGAACGTGGAGCGCCGGGGGCGGAACGCGCAACGCCCAACGCTTCACGCTCAACGCAAGACGCGCCCCTGTATGTGTACGGCAACCTCCCCTACAATGTCTCCGTGGACATCGTCGTGGCGCTCCTCGACTGGGACGTCCCCGTCGCCCGCATCGTCGTGCTCGTCCAACGCGAAGTGGCCGACCGCATGCTGGCGCGCCCGCGCGGCGAGATGTACGGCCCGCTGTCCGTGATCGCGCAGGCCTTTGCGGAGGTGCGTCTCCTGAGGACCATTCCACCCGACGTCTTCTGGCCGCCCCCGCGCGTGGAGAGCGCCCTGGTGCGCCTCGTGCCCAGGCCGGAGATGGCCGGGGATGTACGAAGGGCCTGGGAGGGAGTCCGGCGTCTCTTCCAGGGGCGTCGGAAGCGACTGTCCAACGCGTTAAAGACCATGGGATTGAAAAGAGAGGAGGTCCGTCAAGTGCAGGAGAAGTCGGATATCCCTGATCAGGCAAGGGCCGAAGAATTGAGGCCGGAAGCCCTCGTGAGGCTGGCCTTGCTGCTAACTCCTTACAGATGAGCCGCTTGCGCCGGCACCCCCGCGACTCGTACGGACATCTCCGCTCGCGTCATCCTGTCCCTGCGCTGCAGGGAATCGATCGGCATCAATTTACAGCGGTTTTCTTGACTGTTTTGATTGAAAGCGTATAATTGAGTGTTTAAAAACCAGTCGGGTGACATATATATATGTAAGGGCAACAAGTTAGATCCGGCGAAGGGGGGGGCCGTCCGATGCAAGGGGGGCCGGATCCCCGCCAGGCGGGGGGGCCGTATTCGATAATCCGTGGCGGGGCTTTCAATACAACATGGGCCGTATCTCGGACGACGACGTCCTTCGGGTGCAGCGCGCTATCGACATCGTGCAGGTCATCCAGGAGCTCGTCGGCCCCCTGAAGCGGGGGGGCAGCAATTACAAGGCTCTCTGCCCCTTCCACGAAGAGCGGACGCCTTCCTTTTCCGTGAGCCCGGCCAAGCAGATGTACTACTGCTTCGGGTGCCACGCCGGGGGGGACGCGATCCACTTCGTGATGGCCCACCAGAAGCTGGACTTCCCCGATGCCGTCCGGTTCCTCGCGGACAAGGCGGGAATTGTCCTCCGGGAGACCGAGGAAAGCGGCGTCGCGGGACACCGGAAGAAGCTCTACGAAATCAACGCGTGGGCCGCCTCCTTCTTCCAGGACCTCCTGGCGAAGTCGACGGAGGGGGCCGTCGCGCGCGAGTACGTGAAGTCACGCGGGATCGACCCCGCGATGACCCGGGATTTCCGGCTCGGCTACGCGCACCCCTCCTGGGACCGGCTGCTTGCGGCCGCGCGCGCCAAGGGGTACGGGCCGGACCTGCTCGTCGAGGCCGGTCTCGCGATCCGGCGGCAGGAGGGGCCGGGCGTGTACGACCGGTTCCGCTCCCGGTTGATGTTCCCGATCGTCGACCCGCGGAACCAGGTGATCGGCTTCGGGGCCCGGTCGCTCGACGGCTCGGATCCGAAGTACCTGAACTCGCCCGAAACGCCGCTCTTCAGCAAGCGGCGCGGCCTCTACGGGCTGAATTTCGCGAAGGAGACGGCGGCCGCCGACCGCGTGCTCTACCTGATGGAGGGCTACACGGACGTCATCATGACGCGCCAGCACGGCATCGAGGGGGCCGTGGCCACCCTCGGCACCGCGCTGACGCCCGACCACCTCGGCGTGCTGCGCCGGTATGCCGACGCGGTCGTGCTGGTGTACGACGGCGACGAGGCGGGCGCGAAGGCGTCCGAGCGGAGCACGGACCTGCTGCTCGGGGAGGAGATGGAGATCCGCGTCGCGCGACTCCCCTCGGGGGAGGACCCGTGCGACACGCTCCTGAAGCACGGCGCCGAGGCCTTCCGCGCGTGCCTGGCCGGCAGCCGCGAGCTTTTCGCCTTCCTGCTGGAGACCGCGGCCGCCGGGAAGGACCTGAGGGCGGCCGGGGTAGGCGAGCGGGCCCGGGCGGCCGACGGCGTGATCGCCCGGATCGCCGCGGTGCGGAACGCCGTGCGCCGCGAGATGCTGGTGCAGAAGACGGCGGAGACGTTCGGGGTGACCGAGGCGGCGGTGCGGTCGCGCCTGGTTTCGCTCGGGGCCGCGGCGCCGGGCCCGGTCCCGGCCCGAACGCCGGTCGCGGCGGCCGTCCCGGCGTCGGGCGCCGCCGACGAGAAGGTCGGGGAGCAGCTGCTGCGCGTGGCGTTCCACGCGCCGCACCTGGTTTCCCGGATCTGCGACGGGGTCCCGCTCGAGACGTTTCCGGGAACGCGGGCCCGCGCCATCGCGTCCAAGGTGTACGCCCTCGCGGCCACGGGGCGGCCGGTGGCGCCGGCGGAGGTGGCGGCGCTGCTGGAGGATCCCGCCGCGGCCGCGCGCGCCGGAGCCCTCGCCGGCGAGGAGCCGGCCGACCCGGAGGAGGCCGAGGCCCTGCTCCGGGGCTGCCTGGCCTGGATCGCCGGGCGCGGGATCCAGGATCGGATCCGCGAGGCCAAGACCCGCGGCGACCTGGCCGCCGTGACCGCGCTGCTGGCCGAAAAGGACCGCATCGACCGGGAGGGGACCGTGAGCCGGGCGGCCCCGTGACGCCGCCCGCCGCCGTGTTTTGCTGTCGACCGTTTCGCGTTGGGGCCGGGACGTCCCGGCCCGGAAGGGAATGATGAGCCACCAGCCTGCGAAAGCCAAGCCCGCGCCCGGGACCGTCCCTCCGGATCTCGCCGCGCTCTTCGAGCGCGAGAAGCTCTCCCCCGAGGTCCGCACCCTCATCGAGGAGGGGAAGAAGAAGGGCTACCTGACCTACGACGAGCTGAACAAGGTCCTGCCCGACGACCTCGTCTCCCCCGAAAAGCTCGACAGCATCCTGGCCCTCCTCGACGAGGTCGGCATCGAGCTCGTCGACGAGGCGGAGGGGGTCGAGAAGCCGTTCATCGAGGACGAGGTCGGCGAGGAGCCGCGCGAGGACTTCGAGGACCTCTCCGAGAGCGAGCTCGGCCCCGAGCCCCGCGAGAAGATCGACGACCCGGTCCGGATGTACCTGACGCAGATGGGCGAGATCCCCCTCCTGACGCGCGAGGAGGAGCTCATGCTCGCCAAGAAGATCGAGCTCACCCGCAAGCTCTTCCGCACGAAGGTCCTGGAGTCCCCGGTGGCGCTGCTCGACGCCATCCGCATCCTGGAGGACGTGAAGAACGGCGCGCTCGCCTTCGACCGGACGCTGAAGACCGACTCCGCCATCGACGTCGGGAAGGCGGACATCCTCGACCGGCTCCCCGAGATCATCTCGCGGCTGCGGGCGCTGGCCAAGGGATACCAGGAGGACTACCAGCTGAGCCGCGCCGAGCCGGAGGACACCTCCCTCCGCGCCGACCCCCGGCGCCGCATGGCCCGCCGCCGGCGGGACTGGGTGCGCGACCTCGAGGACCTCAGCATCCAGACCAAGAAGATCCGCCCGATGATGGACCGCCTGACGGAGATGTCCAAGCGGATGGACGAGATCGTCCGGGCCCTGCACGCCATGCGGCGCAACGGCAGCGGCGGCCGCTTCCGCACCGCGGCCCTCCGCCGCGAGCTCGACCGCATCCAGAACGCCGTCATGGAGACCCCCGAGGACCTCGGGGGCCGCGTCCGCGAGATCCAGGACCGGCACGAGGAGTACGAGGAGGCCAAGCGCAAGCTCTCCAGCGGCAACCTCCGCCTCGTCGTCTCCATCAGCAAGAAGTACCGCAACCGGGGCCTCTCCTTCCTCGACCTCATCCAGGAGGGGAACACCGGCCTCATGAAGGCCGTCGAGAAGTACGAGTACCGCCGCGGGTACAAGTTCTCCACCTACGCCACGTGGTGGATCCGCCAGGCCATCACCCGCGCCATCGCCGACCAGGCCCGGACCATCCGCATCCCGGTGCACATGATCGAGACGATGTCCAAGCTGCGGAACGTCACCAAGAAGCTCGTCCAGGACCAGGGACGCGAGCCGACCATCGAGGAGATCTCCAACGAGAGCCGCATCTCGCTCGACGAGACGAAGCGGATCCTCAAGATCGCCAAGCACCCGATCTCGCTCGACCGACCCATCGGCGACGGGGAGGACTCCTACTTCGGCGATTTCATCGAGGACCAGTCCGTCGAGTCCCCCGTCAGCGCCGCCACCCACGAGATGCTCAAGGAGAAGCTGGAGCACGTCCTCCAGACCCTCTCCTTCCGGGAGCGCGAGATCATCAAGCTCCGCTACGGCATCGGGACGGGCTACACCTACACGCTCGAGGAGGTCGGGCGGATCTTCAAGGTGACGCGCGAGCGCGTCCGCCAGATCGAGGCCAAGGCCGTCCGCAAGCTGCAGCACCCGATCCGGAGCCGCAAGCTCGAGGGCTTCCTCGAGGGCGCGGCCCGCCGGGCCGAGTCCTGACGTCCCCCGCGGGGCCTTCGCCCCGCGTTTTTTTTGAATATTGCGTGGACCCCCGACCGGAGACCCGAACCGCCCCATGGACCTCGCCCCCGCCATCGCCCTGCAGATCCTCGACTCCCGCCTCCATGTCCTCCGCCGCCGCCGCGACGGCGTCCCCCGGACCCTCGCGGCTGCCGAGGACCGCCTCGCCCGCGCCAAGGCCGACCTCGAGGCCTTCCGCGCCAGCCAGCAGGGCTCCCGCGTCGAGGTCGACCGCCGCGAGCTCGACCTGAAGACCCTCGAAAGCCGCATCGAGAAGCTCGAGGGACAGCTCAACACCATCAAGACCAACAAGGAATACGCCCTCCTCAAGAAGGAGATCGACGGCTTCAAGGCCGACAAGGGGGTCCTCGACGACGAGATCCTCCAGGCCATGCTGGTCATCGAGGAGAAGGAGAAGGAGGGGCAGCGGTTCACCGGGGCCGTGAAGGACGCCGAGGAGGCGCTCGCCGGGGAGCGCCGGACGGCCGAGGCCGCCATCGCCGAGATCGACCGCGAGTCGGCCGCCCTCCAGGCCGAGCGCGACGCCGCCGCCGCCCGGGTCGATCCGGACGTCCTCCGGGTCTACGACCGCATCCTCAACGGCAAGCAGGACCGCGTGGCCATCGTCCCGGTCGACGTCTCCGACGGCTCCGGCATCTGCCAGGGCTGTTATGTCGACATCACCAGCCACGAGATCAACCTGCTGCTCATCGGGCGCGACGTGCGCGTCTGCAAGAGCTGCAGCCGGATCCTCTACATCGACAAGGGGGCGGCTACCGCGCTGACGAAGGGGAAGGGACGGGCGTCGGCGGAGGCGTGAGGCGTCCGCGAGACGCCCGGCTCAGGAAGCCGTGGACAGCCACGTCCGGGCCTCCTGCTCGTCGTGGAAGGGCCGGACCTCGAACCCGCGCATTTCACCGTACGCCCCGACGATCCGGGCGATGCCGTTGTGGAGCGACTTCTTCACGACCACCGCGACGCGGCCGGTGAGGTTCTCCGCGTGCCGCACCAGGATAGTGCGCGGACGGGGAACGGTCAGTGGTAGCGGCCGCGCACGACAACCACGATGAAGCCGGCGTTGTTTCCGATGTCTCCGGACACGCCCAGCGTGACGGCGTCGACCCGGATGTTGCCGCTCCGCGATGGCGATCCCCTGCCGGGCGGCCCGCTCCGCCGCCTGGTCCGGCGTCTGCTCCCCCCGGAGGGGGAATCCGGAGATCGACGCGAGGAGGCGGTCGTAGTCGACAGGCCTCCCCGGGGGCAATGTCATCCGGCCCACGACGCCGCACCCGGACGGAATCAGGGCCAGGTCCTCGCAGACCTCCCCCGGCGCGGCGGAGGAAGGCGCGGCGTCCTGGCTCCGGATGGAGGCCAGCGCGGCACGGGCGTACGACGCGACGAACGGCTCCCCGGAGGGAAGCAGTCCCAGAAGGTCGCCTCATCTCGGCGCTCTCGGACTCGAGGGCCATGCGGAGCGCCGGGATCGCGTCGGGCCCGATCGCCCGGATCTTCTCCATGGCCTTCTCGCGCGCCTCGAACCGGTCGTCCCCGAGCTCCGGAATGAGCGCGGCGGCGTCCGCGGACGGCTTCGAGGCGAGCTCGGCGCGCATCGCGTCCGTCGAGAGGTCGACCCCCTTGATCTTCCAGTAGAGCCGGGAGGGGAGGTAGTCGTCCGTCTTTCCGTCACGACGCGTTTGCATCGGGACGGGAATTCTGCTAAAGTGCGCCGCCTTCGGGAGTTGAGAGGGATGGCGTGTCGTAGGAGAGGTGCCAGAGCGGTTGAATGGGCTGGTTTCGAAAACCAGTAGGGGGCCTAGCCCCCTCGGGGGTTCGAATCCCCCCCTCTCCGCCACCGCCGCGGGTTTGACCCGCGACGGTGGCGGACGTTTCCTTTGACTCGACAAGGTGGGCTCATTACAATTTCCGGCGCTCCGCCGAGCGCGGGGCGCCGGAAATTGTGCCCGTAGCTCAACTGGATAGAGCGTC
>CAYUME010000200.1:0-7832 GCA_964445475.1 uncultured Planctomycetia bacterium | reverse complement strand
CGTAGACTTGGTGGTGTTTGTCGTGGTGGATCTCCATCGTCTGCCGGTCGAGGTGCGGTTCCAGGGCGTCCAACGCGTACGGCAGGGGGGGGAGCGCGTGTGGCATGCGACATCTCCTGAATGAGGGGCGGCCGGCATTATAAGGACAGGGCGGGCCCGGCTGCAAGGGGGACGGGCCCTCAGGTCCGCATCCGCCGGAAAAAAAGCGCGGAGCCGAGGGACCCGAAGACGAGGGGCGGCAGCCATCCGGCCAGCGCGGGCGAGATCTCATTGCGGACGCCGCCGTCGAGGCAGAGGAACTGGAGGACGTAGTAGCCCGTGCTGATCATCAGGCAGGCGCCGACGCCGACGAAGAGGTTCTGGCGCTGGGTGAGGGCGACGAAGGGGATGCCGAGCAGGAGCAGCACCAGGGGGGCCAGGGGCGCGGCCAGGCGGTTGTGGAGGCGCACGGGGAAGAGCGGTGTGTGCGGGTTGTCCTCGATCATCCGCAGGATCTGCGCCAGGGCCAGGAACGTCGTCCCGACCTTCTCCCCGCGGGCGAGATTGACCGGGTCCAGGTCGGTCTCCAGCCGGTACCCCTCGGGCGGGAGCGGGGTGCCGGCGTCGCGCTCGAGGTTGGGCTTGTAGTGGATGAGGACGCCGTCGAAGAACCGCCAGGTCCCCGGCGCCCGGTGTTCCGCGTCCGGCGGCTTGTCGCAGACGGCCCGCTCCGCCGTGATCAGCCGCTCGATTCGCCGGTCCGGGCCGAAGAGGGCGGCGTAGGCGCGGCGGGCCTCGAAATTCGAGTACTGGTACCGGAAGAAGTAGTAGGTGTTGCCGCCGGAATCGTTCACGAAGACGTTGAAGTCCTCGTTTCCGCGGCGCAGGACGTTCTCCGTCCGCACGATCCACGTCCCGAGGGAGGGCATCACCCACTCCTCGAGCGCCGCCCCGCCGGCCGCGACCAGCGCCCCCGCCACGAAGAACGGCGCCGTCACCCGCCGCAGGCTCAGGCCCGCCGCGACCATCGGCAGCAGCTCGTTCGACTTCGCCAGCCGGTGGCAGGCGAACATGGCCGCGAAGAGCGTCACCATCGGGAGCAGGATCGTCAGGAAGAGCGGAAGCCGGACGGCGTAGTACTGGACGGCGAAGAGGAGGCGGTTGCCGACCTGCGGCAGGTCCATGAAGTCGTCCACCCGCCCCACGAGGTCGATCAGCAGGTAGAGGAAGAGGAACGCGACCAGGAAGATCGCGAAGGCCGAGGCGTACAGCGCGGTCGTGTACCGGTCGAGGGTCTTCATGGCGGCGCCGACAGGAAACCCGGGCTCAGATGCGATACACCCGCCAGAGGAGCGTGACGCCGACGGCCAGGAACAGGGCGTCGGCGAACCAGATCACGGCCAGCGGGTCGAGGGGGAGCCGCGTGGCGAAGACCTGGCCCACGGTGGCGAGGACGAAGTAGACCGTGCCGCCCGGCAGGCTCGCCCCGAAGCCCGCCAGCCGGCTCCCCTTGCGGAGCAGGATCCCGATCGGCGCGCCGAGCAGGATCAGGACGAACGGCCCCATCGCCCACGCCATCCGCTGGTGCCGCTCCGCCAGGGTGGAGTCCCGCGCCCCCCCCGCGCCCGACGCCGCGAGCCGCTCGACCAGCTGCGGCGTCGGCATCTCGTAGAGCTTCCGGGGCCGGTGCAGGAGGGGCTCGATGTCGAGCGGGTACTCGAATGCCGCCGCGTGCCCGATCGGCCAGTTGTGCGGCGGCTCCTCCGGCCGGGCGACCAGCCAGTTCACGTGCTGGAGGATGAACCGGGGCGGCTGGCGCTCCTCCACCTGGAAGCGCGCCTCCCGGGCCCAGAAGGTCTCCACCCGGCTCTTTTCGTTCCGCGTGATCGAGAACTCCTCGAAGGTCCCGTTCCGGTACCGCTTGTAGAGGAGGCGGCAGTTCGCGAAGGTCAGCGACGTCCCCACCGGGGGCGGATTCTGCAGCGTCCCCAGCAGTCCCTCCTGCGCCAGGTTCCGCTGCCGGAAGATCGCGTTCGGGGCCACGTGGTCGTTGAAGACGAGGAAGCCGAACGCGATCGCCAGGCCCAGGGCGAGGGCCGGGTGGACGACCTTCCAGAGCGGGACCCCGCCCGCCCGGATCGCCGTGATCTCGTTCTCCGCCGCCAGCCGCCCGAAGACGAGCACCGACGCCATCAGGGTGCTCGCGGGCAGGCTGTACCGGACGGCGTAGCAGAACAGGAACGGCGCGCTGCGGAGGAGGAAGAGGAACCCCAGCCCTTCCAGCCGCCGGTACTGCTGGATCCCGATCCCGATGAAGACGATCATCGAGATGGTGAGAAAGACCATCAGGAAGGTGGTGGCCAGCTCGCGGAGGATGTAGCGTTGCAGGATCATGGGGCAAGGACCGGGGGGTCGTGGGGACGGGCCTTCACCAGGCCGTTCTCGCAGCGCGCGGGGACGTCCTTCCGGTAGTAATAGTCGTTGTTGCCGCGGATCCGGCCCGGTCCCGAGGGGCGCTTGTCGTCCAGCCCGTGGTCGAGGTGGAAGACGAAGGCCTTCCCCCAGACGCTCGTCGCCCGCGCCCCGTATGCCCGCAGCCGGTTCCGCAGGTCCGAGTCCTCCTTGCCGAAGCCGTCGAAGTTCTCGTCGTAGCCGTTCACGCCGTAGTAGGTGTCCCGGTCCACCCCGATGTTCGCCCCGTACACCTTCGGGCGGTCGCGCTTGCCGATCATGATGTAGAAGAGGTTGTGGAGGTGCTTCCAGCGATGGGCGCGCCGGATCGCCGCCGTGAGATGGCGTTCGTGCTCCCCCCGGGCGACCGCCTCCGGCGCCAGCGCCCGGCTCCCCTCCAGGTCGATCCGCACGTACCCTCCCACCGAGAAGCCGTTGGGACGGTGCGCCGCGCGGTGCACCTTCACGAAGTCCCGGTGCGGGATGCAGTCCCCGTCCGAGAGCAGGATCAGCCGGCCGGTGCTCTCCCGCACCGCGGTGTTGGCGATCTTCGCCCGCCGGTAGCCCCGGTTTTCCTGCCAGACGTGGCGGACCGGGAACGGCGCCTCCGCCCGGACCCGCTCCACCAGCCGGAGCACCTCCGCGTCCGACCCGTCGTCCGCGACGAAGAGCTCGAAGTCCGTGTCGCTCTGCCGCCGGTAGCCGGCCAGGCTCAGCGCGAGCGCCCGCGGCTGGTTGAAGATGCTGATGACGACGCTCGTGTAGGGCATGGACCGGTCCCGGGTTCGTCGCCCTGGCGCGCTCGATCGGGGCCCTCCGGGAAGGAGCGAGGCGCATCCCCAGAGGGCCCGCGTCACTCCTTCCTGCGCGCCCGCCAGTCGTAGACGCCCAGCGCCCCTTTGAGCAGCTTCCCCGCGAACGCCACGATCGAGTCGCTGGCGCTGATGGGGATCCGCGGCAGGGCGTACTGGTATGGCATCCCGTTCTGCACGGACCCGCTCCGGGTCGAGCAGGCCGAGCGGTATCCCGCCTCGCGCACGAGCGCGGCGATCGCGGGGGACCAGTTCCCCTGCGGATAGGCCAGGTGCCGGATCGGACAGCCCAGCTGCTCCTCCAGGCGCGCCTTCGAGGACGCCAGCTCCTTCCACGTCTCGTCGACGGAGAGCCCCGCGAGGCGCCGGTGGTGCATCGTGTGCGACCCGATCGAGAACCCGTTCCGGCGCAGGATGCGCAGGTCCTTCCACCCCATCAGGGGCTCGGGGTGCGTCCGGTGCGTCGGGTTCCAGTGGTCGGTCCCCCCGACGGCCCCCGCCACGATGAAGAAGGTCGCCGGGATCTCGAACTCCTCCAGCACCGGCGCCGCGTGCGTCCGGCAGTCGGCAAACCCGTCATCCAGCGTGATGATGACGCCGCGCCGGGGGACCTTTCCCCCTGCCGCCAGCGCGTCGGCATAGTCGTCCAGGTCCAGCACCCTCCAGGCGCTCCGGCGGATCCACGCCATCTGCGCGCGGAAGGCTTCGGGCGTGACAAACCCCTTCCGGGGCAGCCCCTTGCGAGGCGGACCGACGCGGTGATAGTAGAGGATGGTGATGGCCATAGGCCCGACACTCTAGCAGACGGCGCAGGGGAAGGCAAGGTGGGGGCGATCGGCCGGCCCGCATCCGGCCGTGCCGCTGTCAGGGGGGGGATACAGGCGTCCGACGTGGATCGGCCGGGATCGCTCCTGCATCGTCCCGATGCGCAACTCCCTCCCGCAAAGCCGGTTGCGAGCCTTCTGCCTGTGGCACGGCATTTGCGTTGACTTCTGGTGATTGTGGGATAAGATTTTCATGCGCAAAGCGCGCCTATGGGAAGGCCGGCCGAACCCCGCCCGCCTGTGGCGATGAAGGCCGGGCCCCATGCAATGGGCGCCTGGGAACCCCGCCAGGTCCGGAAGGAAGCAACGGTCACCAGATCCGTTCATGTGCCGTGGGCCTGCCTGGCTGGAGCTGCAGTGCGGGCGGGGCTTTGCCGGCCTTCCTGCCGCGCCGCTCGGCGCGGAATCCTTCGGTGCCCGGATCCGGGTCTCGCTCCGGCCGGGCATCCTCAGCCCCGGGCCCGGGACATCCGGTGCCCGGCACGGGAATCGGCATGAAACCGTACACGGTCATCGCCCGGCGGTATCGCCCCCAGACCTTCGACGAGGTCGTGGGCCAGGGGCACGTCGCCCGGACGCTCAAGAATGCCATCCTCGAGGGGCGGATCGGTCACGCCTACGTCTTCGCCGGACCGCGCGGCGTCGGCAAGACCTCCCTGGCCCGCATCTTCGCCAAGGCCCTCAACTGCGTGAAGGGGCCGACGGAGATCCCCTGCCAGTCCTGCGAGATCTGCCGCGCCGTCGCCGACGGCTCCGACCCCGATGTCATCGAGATCGACGCCGCCTCCAACCGCGGCATCGACGAGGTCCGCGAGCTGCGCGAGAAGGCCCTCTACGCGCCGCTCCGCGCCCGCTTCAAGATCTACATCCTCGACGAGGCCCACCAGGTCACCCGGGACGCCTTCAACGCCCTCCTCAAGACCCTGGAGGAGCCCCCGCCCCACGTCAAGTTCATCTTCGCCACCACCGAGCCCCTCAAGCTCCCCGACACGATCCTCTCCCGCTGCCAGCGGTTCGACTTCCACCGGAACCGGGCGGCGGACATCGCCGGCTGCCTCCGCGCGATCTGCGCGAAGGAGGCGGTCCGCGTCCCCGACGCCGTCCTCTCCGAGGTGGCCGCCGCCGCGGACGGGTCGATGCGCGACGGCCAGTCGCTCCTCGACCAGCTGCTGGCGTTCGCGGAGGGGGGGCTGACGCCGGAGGACGTGACGCGGCTGCTGGGGACGCTGCCGCGCGCCCGCGTGGCGGCCCTCTTCCAGGCGGTCGCCGCCCGCGACGCCCGCGCCGTCCTCGGCCAGGTCCAGTCCGTCTTCGAGGAGGGGCGCGATCCCGAGGCGGTCTGCGACCAGGCGGTCGGGTTCTGCCGCGACGCCCTGCTCGTCGCGGCCGCCGGCGCGGACGCCCCGGGGCTCGACCTGCCCCCGGATGCCGCCCCCGCGGTCGCGGAGGCGGCGGGCGCGTTTTCCGCCGAGACGCTGATGTATTTCATCCAGCTCCTCGCGGAGGGGAAGCGGCGGATGAAGGAAGGACTCGCCCCGCGGCTGGTGCTGGAGGTGGCGGCGCTCAAGATGGCCCGCTGGGAGGACCTGGCGTCGATCGGCGACCTGCTGGCGCAGCTCGAGGCGCGCGACCCGGCGGGACCGGGCGTGCCGGCGCGCCCCGCGCCGGCGGCTCCTCCGGCCCCCCGGGTTCCCCCGGGGCCGTCGGCCTTCGAGTCCCGGCTCGGGGCACCCCCCGCCGGCGTCTCCGGATCCCAGAACCCGGTTCTCTTCCCCGCGCGGCCGACCGGGGTGCCGCCGGTTGTCCCGGCCCCCGTTCCCGCGCCCGTTCCCGCACCCGTTCCCGCACCCGTTCCTGTGCCCGTTCCTGTGCCCGTCTCCGCTCCCGTGGCGCCCTCCGTCGCACCGCAGCCGCCCGTGCCGGCGGCGACTCCCGTCGCGGGCGGGCCCGCGGGCGACACGCGCGAGGCGGAGGGCGGCGGCGACGAGCCTCCCGCGCCCGTCCCCCCCGACGCCGGCGACTTCGTCTCCCGCTGGCCCGGGATTGTCGAGAAGGTGCGGGTGTCCAATGTCTACGCCTCGGCGTTCCTGAAGGAGGCCCGGCCGGTCTCGCTCGAGGGGTCGGAGATGACCATCGCCTTTCCCGCCGGCATGCGCTTTCACAAGACCCAGATCGAGATGCCCAAGCACCGGAAGTCGGTGGAGGACGCGGCGGCGGCCGCGCTGGGGATCCCGGTTGCGCTGCACTGCACGATCGCCGAAGGCGGCGCCGCGCCGCCGGCCGTGCCCGCCGCGGGCGGGGCGTCCGTCCCCGCGTCGCCGGCCGTCGCCGGGGACGCCCTGGCCGACCCCGGCGTCCGGCGCGTCCTGCAGGTCTTCGACGGGCGGGTGGTGGATGTCAAGCGGACGTGACGGGACCGTCCTCCGGAGCCAAGGAGAAACGACCATGTTCGGCGGAATGGACATGGGCCGGCTGATGAAGCAGGCCCAGGAGATGCAGAAGAAGATGGAGCGGGTGAAGGAGGACCTCAAGGATCGCGTCGTCGAGGCCTCCGCGGGCGGCGCCGTCGTCGTCCGCTTCAACGGGGCCCAGGAGCTGCTGGACATCCGGATCCAGCCCGAGGTCCTGAAGGAGGATCCGGCCGTCGTCCAGGACCTCGTCGTCGCGGCGGTCAACGAGGGGCTCAAGAAGGCGAAGGCCCTCGCGGAGCAGGAGATGGGGAAGGTGGCCGGCGGCCTGGGGGGGCTGCCGGGACTGGGCTTGTGACGCGCATGGCCGACAAGAAAGACGATCCCCTGGCGGCGTTGATCGAGGCCCTCTCCGGGCTTCCCGGCGTCGGGGCGAAGACGGCCGAGCGGATGGCGTTCCACCTGCTCATGGCGCCCGCCGAGGAGGCCATGCGGCTGGCCTACGCCATCCGCGACGTCAAGGAGAAGGTCCGCCACTGCGCCGTCTGCTTCAACATCGGGCCGGCCGATCCGTGCGCGATCTGCCGGGACCCGAAGCGGGACCGCGCGACCCTCTGCGTGGTCGAGCAGCCCGGGGACCTCTGGGCGATCGAGCGGACGTCCCAGTTCCGCGGGCTCTACCACGTCCTGCTCGGGCGCCTCGCCCCGCTCGACGGCGTCGGGCCCGACCGCCTCACCGCCGCGAAGCTCGTCGAGCGGCTCCGCGGCGGGGAGATCCGCGAGGTCATCCTCGCGACCAACCCGACGGCGGAGGGCGACGTGACGGCCGTCTACCTCCAGCGGCTCGTCCAGCCGCTCGGCGTCCGGGTGACGCGCCTCGCCCGCGGGCTCCCCTCCGGGAGCACGCTCGAGTACGCGAACCGCGCCGTCGTGATGGATGCGCTGCAGGGGCGCCGCGAGTTCTGACCGGCGCCGGGGCTGCACGCGTGCCCTTCCGACGACGCGTCGTTTCCAGAGGAGCGGTGGACCCATGCGGTTGGAAGCCGGCCTTCACCAGCGCCAGGAGATGCGCCTGCGGCTCGCGCCGCAGGTGATCCAGTCCATCGAGCTGCTCCAGCTCCCCCTCCACGCCCTCGAGGAGGCGATCAAGGAGGAGCTGGTGGACAACCCGACGCTCGAGCTGAAGGAGGAGCAGGAGGACCCGGAGGCGCGGTCGGCGGCGGACGCCGAGGCGAAGGCGGACGCGAAGGCCGAGGCGGCCGGGGAGTCGGCCGACCGCCTCGAGACCCTCCGCGCCCTCGAGGCGCAGTGGGACGAGGGGCCCCGCCGCCGCGCCGCCGCGGGCGGCGACGGCGAGG
>CAYUME010000199.1:0-7833 GCA_964445475.1 uncultured Planctomycetia bacterium | reverse complement strand
GGGGGCGGGTCGCCCCCCCGGGGGGGGGGGCTGGTTGGGTGGGGCGGGGGGCCAGCCGGCGGCCGCGCCGCCACCCGCCACCCGGTCCCGGAATAGGCTGCCCTGCGCCCCGTGCGACAGATCCTCTCCCGCCTCGAGACCGTCGACCTCCTCGTCTTCGGCTACGCCGGGATCACGGCGGCGCTGATCCTGGCTTTCTTCCCGCGCATCCCCGACGCCGGCGCCCTCCTGGCCGCGCACCTCGCCGTCACGGCCGTCCCCGCCGTCCTGATCGCGAGCGCGACGCGATTCCCCGGCCGTGGCTGGCGGCTCGCGCGCGACTGGTACCCCCTCCCCCTGCTCCCCGCCGCCTTCCGCGAGCTCTACTACCTCGTCCACCCGATCCACCCCGTGGACTGGGACGCCACGCTGATGGCGTGGGACCGGGCGATCTTCGGCGTCAACCCGACCGTCGCCCTGGAGGCGTGGCTTCACCCGCTGGCGGTGGAGGCGCTGCAGCTCTGCTACGCGAGCTACTACTTCCTGCCCGTGATCCTGGGATGGGCGCTCTACCGGCGGGGCCGGATGCGGGAGTACCGGGAGGGTCTCGCGCTGATCCTGCTGGCCTTCTTCACGAGCTACCTCGTCTACTTCCTCGTCCCGGCCCTGCCGCCCGTCCGCCACGAGGCGGCGCTGGGTCATACGCGTCTCTGGGGCCAGGACCCGGCCACGCTGGGATACGGCCTGGCCCAGTGGATCCGGGTGAGCCTGACGGCGCTGGAGCTGGAGATGCGCGACTGCTTTCCGAGCGGCCACACGGAGGTGGCGCTCGTCACGCTGGCCTGCGCGTGGCGCTTCCACCGCGGGCTCTTCCGGGGGATGCTCGCGCCGGTCCTCGGCTTGATCCTCTCCACCGTCTACCTGCGCTACCACTATGCGGTGGACGTGCTGGCCGGCGCGGCGCTGGCCGCTCTCGTGGTGTGGACCGGTCCGCGGCTGCACCGGACATGGGAAAAGCGACGTGCCGCCTGGAGCGGGAAGCCGGCTCCGGACGAGCCGGAGGAAGGAGACGCGTCCCCGCCCTCCGCCTGACGCCCGCTCCGCGCGCCCCCCCGACGCCCTTCCGGCCGAAAAAAAAACCCGCCCTCCCGGGCGGGTTTATCGTTTCGCAACCGATACGCCCCTACGACGACGAGGCCCCCCCCTCGGGAGGTGCCGCCGGCGGGGCCGGGGAGTCGCCTCCCGCCGCGGGGGCCGCCTCTCCGCCGGACGCGGCGGGCTCCTCGGCCCGGATCTCCTCCTCGCCCTCCTCCTTCTCCTCGAACACCTCGTTCATCTCGATCCCGTCGACCTTCTTCCGGAGCAGGAAATAGACGAGGGTCTGGGACGAACAGAGGTAGGAGACGACGTAGCCGGCGATCATCCCGAAGACGATGAAGAGCCAGACCAGGAGAACGATGGCGGCCAGGATCTGGACGGGCCCCAGGTCCCACAAGTGGTCGCTGACCGCCTGGTGGGTCTCCGGATTGACCCACGAGCTCCCGCTGTACCCGGCGTCGCTGGAGAAGAAGAAGCGGGTCAAGGGCTCGGGGAGGAGCTGGTCGAAGTCCTTCGTGGACCCGAACACGGCCATGCCGGCGCGGCCGGCCCCCAGGCCGAGCTTGACCATGAAGAAACCGAACCAGGCGACGAACGCGGAACAGATCGCGCCGTACGCAACCGCGACCAGCTGGTAGAAGCCGTAATGCCAGGGACGGGAATAGACATAGCTGAAACCGCGGCTGATGGCGTCGAAGCAGTCCGTCCCCTCCGCCCCGATGGCCGAGGGGAAGAGCGGGCCGCCGAAGACCGACCCGATCACGATCAGGGCCATGAGAAAACCGGAGAGGAGGGCCAGGGGCAGGAAGGCGCCGATGGCCAGGCCGCCGAGACCGGGGATGACCCGGTCCACGACCCAGCCGACCAGCCCGCCGCCCGCGTTGCACGCCGCGAAGAGGGCGAAGAAGAGGATGCAGACGAGCGGCGCCCAGAAGAAGGCGCTGTACTTGCGCGCGGCATACTGCAGGGCCTTCTGCGTCTCGATCCGCTCGTCCTTCGCCACCTCCACCGCCGCGATCCGCGCGATGGCGCCCCCGAAATAGCTCCAGACGAGAACCAGGAGCAGGAAGACGGCCAGCGGCATGAGACGCACGGACCAGGCCGTGTTGCCCAGGATGTAGCGGGCCGAGGCCGACATGGACAGGCAGACCCCCTGTATGGACAGGTCCACCGGCTGGGCGGCCGGGATCGACCTGGGCAGGAGGACACGCTCCAGGCACGAGGCGTAGGTCGCGGCGGGATCCGGCCTCAACAGCGTCGGATCGCGGAGGATATCGTCGTCGAAGCGGTTGCAGATCCAGAGAAAGGCAAACAGGACGCCGAAGGACAGGATCAGGCCGACGAAGCCGAGGAACATCTTCCGGAGATCGAGCGCGAGCATGAAACCGTTGAAGAGGTCCCGCCAATCCCCTTTCAGCTCTCGCATGTCGCATTCTCCTTCCGGATGCGGACTTGTACGTGACGGCGGATTGTAGGGGCGCCTGCAAAGGCGTGTCAAGCGGAAAAACCCGAGGCCGCCCGGAACCCGGCAAAAGCCCCTCCGGTCACCCGCCTCCGCCCGGCCGTGCCGTCGCCAAGGCTACGGCGGGTTTTGCCCGACGTGTCCGGTGGAAGCCACGTCTCAAGGCGGGGCGGCTCACTCCGGGACCGCCAGAACCTGGCGGACCGGCTCGGCGCTCCGGACCCGCGGCTCGACCGCGCTCCCGTACTGGTACGCGACCAGGACGACTTTCAGGGGGAAACGGGCGCGGCGGGGGACCGCCGCGACGCGCAGCCGGTCCCCCTCGACGACCGCCGGACCGCTTTCCACGTAGTAACGCACGGCAAGCCCGGCATCGCTGACGGCCTTCAGGGGCACGGGCGGGCCTCCCGATCGAAGCCCCTCCACCGGCGGAAAGTCGATCGCCTGCGCCCGCCCCTCCGTCAGCCGGTCGGGAATCGACGCCAGCCCCGGCTGCTCGGCGTAGCGGAAGACCGCGTCGCCGGGGTGGAAGGCCAGGAGGCCGATGCGGCCCCCGGCGCGGCCATCGGGGCGGACCCGGAAAAGGCCCGGGCCGGCCGCCTCGGCGGGACCGGAAAAGACGCGGAAACGGATCGGGCCGTCGGCGTGCCCGGCCGGCCCGTCGCCCTTCGGGTACTTGTCGGGCGTCGCGGCGAGAAACGTCCCCGCAACCCGGAAGCGATCGGGCCCCACCCAGTCCGGTTTGAGCCGCAACCGCAGATCATGGCCGGAGCGGATCGCCTGGCCGGAAGCGGGATCGGCGAAGGTGACGAACTGGGGCTTCCGGTCGCGCATCCCGGCGTGAAAGACCTCCCAGGCTCGTGCCAGCTCGAGGTCGAGGTGCCAGAAGGCCGTCTTCGGGCCGCCCGTGAACTCGGCGGGGACGGCGGCCGGGGCGTTGCCCGGGCGCCCCGGCTCGGCGCCGGTGAGGGCGCCGCGTGCGGGGTCGATCTCGCGGCAGACGACCGGCTCCTTCGCGCCGGCGGGCCCGTCGGGGATGCGCGCCTGCGCCGCCTTCCGGAGGAAGGCCGCGACGTACCGGGCGACCGGCTCCGACCAGGCGAAGTGGGTCGCACCGGGCTCGACGAGGAGGCTCATGAGGTTCCGCGCATCCCGGCCGCGCTCCCGGAGGATCGCGTCGCGGACGCCCGTCCAGGCCGCCTCACGGTCCTCGAAGTCGCGCAGGACGCCGCTGGGACCGGGGCCGAACTCCTCGAACTGCCCCGTGACGGCGAGCATCGGGACGCCGGCCGCGGAGGCTTCCGGGGAGCCGCCGGGCGGTCCGAACCCGCCCTTGAAGGGGAGCGCGCCGAAACAGCGCGCCGGCAACGCATACGCGACGTGCTTCGCGAAGAGCGAGCCGACCGAGTGGCCGTAGGGGAAGAGCGGCGCGACGGCGATCTCGCCGTAGCCGGAAGCCGCCGCGAGGGCGTCGAGCACCCCCTGGAGCCGACGCGCGGCGTCCCCCCGGTCATCGTCGAAGACCGCGTCGGGGTGGGGGAGACCGTAGACGATCGCCAGGCGCTCGGCGGCGCAGGCCTCGCGGATCAACGGGTCCTGCGCGAAGGCCTCCTCCATGAGGATGTGGCCGCCGACCAGGACGCCCCGGATGCGGTCCGCCCCCGGCGGGATCCAGAGGAGCGCGGTCGCCGGCCTGCCTTCTGCCGTCTCGACCGGCACGGCGTACTGGAAAATGCCGTCCGGGGCGTCGGCGGCCGGGGGGGCCAGGCAGGCCGCGCCGGCCAGCAGCAGGGTCCGCATGCCCGCTCCTTTCGCAACGCGCCGGGGGCATCCTCCCACAGGAAGGGCCGCGGGGCAAGCGGGGATAGCCGCCACGCAACGTGCCCAGCCCCCGGCGCCACGAATAGGTGTATGAATGACACCCGTGTGACATTTGTACACAAATGGACAGGCGGGGGGGCGGTCAGCGGATCGCGTAGGCCTGCTTCAGATGCGCCAGGGTCCGCGCCAGTTCCGCGTCCCCGAGGGGACGAAGGCGCCCGATCTCGCACACGGGACGCGGGCGCATCCCCCGGGGCGAGCCGTCACTTCGCCGGCTTCAGCAGGATGTAGTCGAGCCCGACCATGTAGGCCTTCTGGGCCTTCTCGTTGGCGCCGACGATCGTGACCGTGAGGCGGTTCTCGCCCGCCTTCAGCTCGGCGGTCCCCAGGTCGATCTCGTCGGTGACGACCACGCCGTCGTGGTAGAAGTCGATCGGGGGTCCCGCCTTCGCGTCGTTGAAGGCGAACGAGGCGATGCCGTAGTCGACGGCCTTGAGGAAGCGGCCGACGACGCGCCAGGTGCCGGCCTGGGGGGCGTCAAAGGCGAGAACGAGCCGGTCGCCGGGCTTCTGGCCGCCCTTCCACCAGAGGTGGTGGTCGGCGCTGGTCCCGCCCCAGTTCTGGGGCTCGGGGGCGCCGGTCTTCTCGAGGATCCGCATCGTCTCGCCCTCGATGGCGCCCTTGACCTTCGTGGAGACGTACTCGGGGATGGGGCGGAGGACGACGTCGTCGGGCTGGAGGGCCTTGAAGCCGTCCGTCGCGCCGGGGGCGGCGTACCAGTACGCGGCCACCGACGCGTTGACCTTGCACTTCTTCCAGTGCCAGAGCTCCATGTCGAAACGGAAGTCCTTCGCGAAGGGGATGCGGTCGAGAATGTGGAAGCGGCTGACGCTGGTGCGGCCGAAGTTGCCGGGGCCGTCGCAGCGCGGCTGGTTGTGGTAGGCGTGGGTGAAGAGGCCGGGGAAGCACCAGGCGTAGCCGTTGTAGTCCTCAGTGCCGGTCCCGAAGTGGCTGGGGAAGGTCTCGCCGTCGACGTAGATCTTCTCGTCGCCCTCGCCCCACCAGTCCTTGACGGGGTTGTCGATATTGAAGGAGGCGCCGGCGAAGACGCCCCGGCCCGTCGCGGCCATGTAGCGCCAGTCGATCTTGGGCTCGGTGGGGACGTCGTGCTCGATGCGCCACTTCGCGTGGAAGTGCATCGTGGAGGCGGTCCATGCGTACGGGGCCGTCGCGACTTCGCCCTTCAGCGTCACGGCCGCCTTCCCGAGGCTGCGGACCTTGATCTCGGCCGACCGCTGGAAGGGCATGACCCAGCGGCAGTCCATCGTGCCGTCCTTCGCGACGCTCAGGGGAAGCGACTCGAACGGGTTGATCCCCGGGGCGGCGCCGAAGAAGTCGCCGAGCGGGGCCTCGACGGTCGTCTCGCCGTCGAAGGCCAGGGTGAGCAGGAGGGCCCGGAGGGCCGGCTCCTCGCGATCGCCGGTGGGGGCCCAGCGGAGGAGGAGCCGGCGGACGGCCTTCGGGCCTGCGAACGACCCGAGCGACACCGTGGCGCCGGGGGCGGCGGACACGTCGAAGGCCTTCGTCTCGGCGCCGGCGGGCGGGGCGTTGAGGCCGCCCGGCGCGGCGAGGGCCTCCGCGAGGGCCTTCAGCTCCGTCCCCGCCTCGGCGACCTGGGCGGCGGCGAAGGAGACGACCTGCGTGCCGGCGGGATAGGTGCGGTAGTTGATGGGGTAGTAGAACTTCCCCTTGTCGCTCGTCACCTTGCAGCGCTTCGCGTAGGGGATCGGGAGGTAGAGATTCCACCCCCGGCTCCGCTCGCCGGCGATCGGCTTCGGGAGGCCGGGATAGTCCCCGCCGAGCAGCTGCTTCATCGGCGCCTCGAGGGCGGGCGTCTCGGCGCCGTCGATGTAGAGGCGGAGGACCCCGTCGGGATTGGCGGACCAGATGCGGACGATGGCGCCGGGCCCGTCGGCGTCCATCATGACGTATTCCTTCCGCCCGTCGCGGTCCTCGACGCGCAGGTACTGGCCGCAGTCGCCGTTGGCGAACCAGTTCTGGGTGGGGGACTTCGACGCCCGGTCCCAGGAGGAGAACTGACGGCACGTATAGGGCGGGTCGGGGAACTCGGCCATCCGGTCGAGGTCGGTCATGTCGGGCAGGAGGGAGGTCATCGCGATCTCGCCCGCGCCGGCGGACCCGCCCGGGGTCGCACAGGCGGCGACCAGGAGGGCGGCCGCGGCCAACGACCCGACAAGGCTCATCGCGCGCATGACGGCCTCCTGTCTCATGGGACCCGACGTCACCCGTTCAACTCCACCCGCAGCGTCTCGCCCGCCCCGACGGTCGCCTCCGCGGCGAGCGTCAGCGTGATCCGGCGGCCGTCCTGGCGTGCCTGCGCGGCGACCGGCTTCCCGGCGACGGTCACGGCGGCCTTCGCCTGCCAGCCGTCCGGGACCTCGAAGGCGAGCGTCGCGACACGGAGGCGACCCCACTTCACCTCGACGGCGCTCACCTGGCGCCTCCCGTCCCGTTTCTGGTCGAGCGAGCCCCAGGCCTCGGCGGCGGTGAAGGCGGCGCGGAAGCGCTCGGGCGCGAGGCGCGGGGCGAAGCCGAGGTGGCGCTTCGGGCCGTGGTGCTCGAAGCCGGCCAGGGCCAGCAGCACGCCCCAGCTGGCCAGGGCCCGCGCGTAGTGGTCGCCGCACTCGATCTCGTTCCAGGGGTTGTGCTTGGACGGATGGTAGCGGTCGTGCACCGCGCGGCAGACGGCCAGCGCCTCGGTGAGCATCCCCTCCCAGGCCATGTGGCTGGCGACCTGGTACTCGATCCCCGTCCACATCTCGTCGCGATAGCGGGTGGACTTGGGGCCGAGGTGCTTCCCCTTCGGCCACGTGCAGGTGAAGAGCCCCCCCTCGCCGGGGTAGGCGAACCAGCGCTCGGGCGCGTGGGCCTTGTTCTGCGGGCCGATGTCGGGGGCCCAGCAATAGGCCCAGACCGCCTGTAGGGCCGAGCGGACCTTCTCCACGGGATAGAGATAGCCCAGCCCGACGAGGTGCGCCCACGTCTGGCCGAAGAGCTGGTCGGCCAGGCACCCGTCGGCGTACTGCCAGTCCTTGTGCTTCGCGAGGTCGACCTTCTGGACGAAGTACTCGCCGTTGAAGAGGGTCTCGACGGACTTCTTCGAGCCGGACGCGAAGACCTGCCGGCAGGTCGCGGCGAACGCGGCGTCGCCGGCCTCGCGGGCCATCTCCTCGGCGGCGCGGAGGGCGCCGAGGTAGAGGGCGCCGACGAAGGTATTGGGGCCGTAGTAGTCCTGGTCGTAGGTCTGGTGCTGCTTCCCCTCGATCAGGCCGTCCCCGTCGCCGTCCTGCTGGAGAAGGAACTCCGTCGCCTTCCGGATCCGCGGCCAGGTCCGGGCGAGGAAGGCGCCGTCGGGCGAGCCGAGGTGCTCGCGCCAGGCCTTGAGGATGTAG
>CAYUME010000198.1:3520-7867 GCA_964445475.1 uncultured Planctomycetia bacterium | reverse complement strand
GAGGTCCTCGCGCGGGTGGGCGGTGCGCTGAACCTGCCAGCCAGCACCATCTACGGCGTGGCGACCTTTTACGCCCAATTCTACCTGACCCGGCAGGGGCGCCATAACATCAAAGTCTGTCAGGGGACGGCCTGCCACGTGCGCGGCAGCTCCAAGATCATGTCCTGCCTGCAGCGGAAGCTCAACATCAAGGCCGGGATGACCACGCCGGACTACGGTTTCACCCTGGAGCGGGTGGCCTGTCTCGGATCCTGTGCCTTGTCCCCCGTCCTTGTCCTGGACAACAAGGTCCACGGCCAGATGACCGCCGCAAAGGCTGATCAGATCGTCGAGGCGGCCGGCGGCCGAGTCAAAGGCTGCCGTTCCGCCGGCGTCCGGAAAGGCGCGCGCTGATTCCGATGTCTCAGGGACGTTTCGCGACGCGCCGTCTTTCCGCGAGGGGAGCCTGGACTCTTCCTGGCATCCGAGGCGAAAACCCATGGACAGACTCGATTCGATAGACGCCCTGAAGCGGCTGCGTGACAGCCTCCACGCGGCCCGCGATCCCAACCGAATCTGTATCACGGTCTGCGGGGGAACGGGATGCCGGGCCAATGGAAGCGTTGAGCTGGCCCGCGCGCTTGAGGCCGAGATGGAGCGACGACGTGTGCCGGGGCGCGTGCAGATGAAGATCAGCGGCTGCCACGGGTTCTGTCAAAAAGGCCCGCTCGTCCTGGTCGACCCCCCGGGTATATTTTATCGCGAAGTGGGGCGGATCGACCGGGATGCCGACGTGCGCGATATCGTAAAGGACACCCTGCTTCACGGAAAGCCCGTCGAACGATTGCTGTACGAGGATCCCCAGACCCACGAGCGCATCACGCTTTGCAAGGACATCCCCTTTTATGCCCGGCAGACGCGGATTGCCCTTCGCAACAACGGACGTATCGACCCCGAAAGCCTGGAAGACTGCATCGCCGCAGACGGCTACGCGGCATTGGCCAAGGCTCTGACCCTGGACCCGGTGGAGGTTCTCGACGCGGTCAAGCGCTCCGGTCTTCGGGGTCGGGGGGGCGGTGGCTTCCCGACCGGTCAGAAGTGGAGCTTCTGCCGGGACGCGAAAGATCGCTCGATGCGCTACATTATATGCAACGGCGATGAGGGGGATCCGGGCGCCTTCATGGATCGATCGATCATGGAGGGGGACCCCCATTCCGTGATCGAGGGGATGATCGTGGGGGCGTGGGCCATTGCGCGCGGCGTGGCGCCAGCCGAGGGGTACCTCTATGTCCGAGCCGAATACCCGCTTGCCGTGAGCAACCTGCAACGGGCCATCCGGGACGCGGAAGCTGCGGGGCTCCTGGGCGACAATATCCTGGGATCGGGATTCGATTTTCATATCAAGGTCAAGGAGGGGGCCGGCGCCTTCGTCTGCGGCGAGGAGACGGCGTTGATGGCCTCCATCGAGGGGACGCGCGGCATGCCGCGTTCCCGCCCCCCCTTTCCCGCCCACTCCGGCCTTTTCGGGAAGCCCACGAATATCAACAACGTCGAGACGTGGGCCAATATCCCCCCCATCCTCAACGCAGGCCCCGACTGGTATGCCGCCATCGGCACGTCGACCAGCAAGGGGACAAAGGTCTTCAGCCTGGTCGGAAAGATTGTGAACTCGGGGCTCGTCGAGGTCCCGATGGGCATCCCCCTCAAAGACATCATTTTCGGAATCGGCGGCGGAATCCCCGGCGGCAAGCGATTCAAGGCCGTTCAGACCGGCGGTCCATCGGGCGGATGTCTTCCCGCCTCGTGTCTTGATCTGCCGGTGGATTACGAGACGCTCGCCCAGGCTGGCTCGATCATGGGGTCGGGCGGGATGGTCGTGCTGGACGAAGAAACCTGCGTCCCCGACATCGCCCGATATTTCCTCTCCTTCACTACGGCCGAGTCCTGCGGCAAGTGCGCACCCTGTCGGCTGGGCACTTGGCAGCTGAAGGCGATGCTGGATGACATTTGCTCGGGGCGAGCTGGACCGTCGGATCTGGCCCTGCTGGAGGAATTGGCCCTGTCCGTCAAGTCGTCGTCGCTGTGCGGTCTCGGGCAGACGGCCCCCAATCCGGTCCTCACCACGCTGCGCTACTTCCGCGACGAGTACGAAGCCCATGTGCGCCGGAAGCATTGTCCGGCCGCCGTGTGTGAAGGGCTCGTCCGGGCCCCCTGCCAGCATCTCTGCCCGTCCGGCGTGGACGTTCCTCGCTATCTCCGACTCATCGCGGCGGGACGATACGACGATGCCCTCGAGGTGATCCGCGAACGGAATCCATTCCCTTCGGTATGCGGTCGGGTGTGCTTTCAGCCGTGTGCGACCCGGTGTCGTCGTGGCGCCATCGATGGGCCCCTGTCGGTCCGGGCCCTCAAGCGATTTGCTTCCGAGCGGGGCCGTCCGCGACGTCCGGAACGGAAGCCCCGGACCGGGAAAAAAGTGGCCGTCGTGGGATCCGGCCCGGCAGGCCTCACCACGGCCTACACCCTTGCGCTCCAAGGCCATGCGGTCACCGTCTTTGAGGAGGCGCCGGGGTTGGGAGGCATGTTGCGCTACGGGATCCCGCCCTACCGACTGCCCCGGAAGGTCCTGGATGATGAGATCCGCTTCATTCTCCGGACGGGCGTTAAAGCGATGGTCCGGAAGCGAATCCGGGCGCCGGCGGATCTGCTCCGGAGAGGCTTCGATGCGGTCTTTGTGTCGCCGGGAGCGCAGCGCGGCTCAAGGCTCGGCGTGCCCGGCGAGGATCTCCCCGGCGTGGAGGAAGCCATCGCGTATCTCCGGCGTGCCTATCATGGCGGAAAGGTCGGACCGGGCCGACGCGTGGCCGTGATCGGAGGCGGAAACACCGCCGTGGATGCGGCGCGCATGGCCCTCCGTCAGGGAGCGGAATCGGTCACCCTGCTCTATCGCCGGACCCGTGCCGAGATGCCGGCGGAACCGGACGAGATCGAGGCGGCCGCGGAAGAGGGCGTCCATCTCGAGTTTCTCGTCGTGCCGACGAAGATCGACCGCGGCGAGACCGGGCTTGTCCTGAGCCTTGTCCGCATGTCGCTCGGAGCTTACGATCGATCCGGCCGGCCGAGGCCGCAGCCGATTGCCGGCAGCGAATTCACCCAGTCGTACGATCGGGTCATCGCCGCGCTCGGACAGGAGGTCGACACCACGGGATGCCTCGGCCTCGATCGCGACCGCCGCGGACGCCTGAGTGCCGATCCGGACACCTTGTCGGCGGGCCCGACGGGCGTCTTCGCCGGCGGGGATGCGGTGTCTGGTCCCGCCTCCGTCATCGAGGCCGTCGCGCAAGGGCGTCGTGCCGCGGCCCGGTTCGACCGTTTCCTGGGTGGTACGGGCGAGATCGATCGTCCCTCGCGTGTCGCCGACGCCGACCTTCCCCCGGTCCAGGAAGGCGAAAAGCATCCGGTGCGGCTCCGCCGCCTGTCGTCGCGAATACGACGTCGGAACCTCGCGGAGGTGGAGTTGGGCTTCAACGAGCGCCAGGCGCGCGAGGAGGCCCTGAGATGTCTCCGATGCGATCTTCGGGAGTCGGAATCATGAGCGCCCCCTCGCACGTCACGCAACCCGAGGC
Source organism: uncultured Planctomycetia bacterium (assembly GCA_964445475.1). Classification (GTDB taxonomy): domain Bacteria; phylum Planctomycetota; class MHYJ01; order CAYUME01; family CAYUME01; genus CAYUME01. Next base: position 4,262 of record CAYUME010000198.1, on the reverse strand, counting down.
TTCCGAGGGCTTGTCAAGGCGGCCTGTCGTGATCACCGTCGACGGCCGCCGCGTTGAAGCCGCAGAGGGGCGCACGATCTTGGAGGCGGCCCTTGATTCGGGGATCTACATCCCGCACCTCTGCTGGCAGGAGGGACTGGAGCCCTGGGGGGGCTGCCGTCTCTGCATCGTCAAGGTGGAGGGACAACGCGGCTTCCCGACCGCCTGCACGGTTCGTGTCGCCGACGGCATGCGCGTCGAGAGTGACACGGCAGAGATCAACCGGCTCCGGCGTACCGTCTGCGAAATGCTTATTGCGGACCACCCCGCGGACTGCCTGTCCTGCTCCTCGAACCAAACCTGCGAGCTTCAGCGCCTCGCTGCCCATCTGGGTGTGAGCGGCGTGCGGTTTCGTCAGAGCGCAAATCGATGGGAGCCGGACGCGTCGAATCCTTTCTTTACGCGCGACCTTTCCAAGTGCGTGCTTTGCGGCCGGTGCGTGCGGGTCTGCCACGATGTCCGTGGCGTGGGCGCCATCGACTTTGCCTTCCGCGGTCACGAATCCCGCATCGCCACCTTCGGTGGAGGGTTGCTGGCCGATTCGTCCTGCGAGTCCTGCGGAGCGTGTGTTGCTGCCTGTCCGGTGGGAGCCTTGCGTTCCAACCGAGAGACGCTGCCTGCGACCCGTGAGGTGACGACCCTCTGTCCCTACTGCGGCTGCGGGTGCGGACTCATCCTGGGGATCCGCGAGGGGCGGATCGTG
>CAYUME010000198.1:0-3420 GCA_964445475.1 uncultured Planctomycetia bacterium | reverse complement strand
CTACTGCGGCTGCGGGTGCGGACTCATCCTGGGGATCCGCGAGGGGCGGATCGTGACCGTTCGAGGCGACGCGGCGAACCCCGCCAGCCACGGCGATCTCTGCGTCAAGGGCCGGTTCGGGCTCGATTTCGTCGGGTCGAAGGACCGCCTCACGACCCCCCTCGTACGCCGTGACGGAAAGCTCGTTCCGGTATCCTGGGACGAGGCGCTGCAGGTGGTGGCCGACCGCTTCAAGGAGATCCAGGCCCGGCGGGGACCCGACGCCCTCGCCGGTCTCGCTTCCGCCAAGTGCACCAACGAGGAGAACTACCTCTTTCAGAAGCTCGTCCGCGCAGGATTCGGGACGAACACGGTCGACCACTGCGCACGTCTCTGCCACGCCTCCACCGTCGCTGGACTGGCCCAGTCCTTCGGCTCGGGGGCGATGACGAACTCGATCGACGAGCTGGGGGGTGCGGACTGCATCCTGGTGATCGGGTCCAACACCTCGGAGGCCCACCCGATCGCGGCGCTGCGGATCAAGGCGGCCGTGACGCGACACGGGGCGCGCCTGATCGTCGCGGATCCCCGGAAGATCGATCTGACCCGGTTCGCGGACCTCCACCTGCGGCAGCGCTCCGGGACGGACGTCATGCTGGTGAACGCCCTGATGCATGTGATCGTGACGGAGGGCCTGCAGGACAAGGCCTTCGTCGAGGCCCGGACCGAGAATTTCGACGAGGCGTGGAAGGCGATCGAGCCGTGCACTCCCGAGGCGGCGGCCGTCGTGACCGGCGTCCCGGCCGAGGAGATCCGGACCGCGGCCCGCACATTCGCGAAGGCGGAGCGCGCCTCGATCGTCTACAGCATGGGCATCACGCAGCACACGACGGGGACGGACAACGTCCTCGCCCTCGCCAACCTCGCGATGCTCACCGGCAACCTCGGCCGCGCCTCCACCGGCGTCAACCCCCTCCGGGGGCAGAACAACGTCCAGGGCGCGTGCGATCTCGGGGCCCTTCCCGTCGTCTACACCGGATACCAGAAGGTTGTCGACGACGCGGCACGCGCGAAGTTCGAGAAGGCCTGGGGTGCGAGCCTCCCGGCGAAGCCCGGCCTGACCGTCGTCGAGATCATGCACGCCATCGAAAAGGGGGAGATCGAAGGGCTCTACATCATGGGGGAGAATCCCGCGCTCAGCGACCCGAACACGGGACGCACGCGGAAGGCCCTCGCCGACGTCGGCTTCCTCGTCGTCCAGGACATCTTTCTCACCGAGACCGCCGAGTACGCCGACGTCGTCCTGCCCGCGGCCGCGTTCGCGGAGAAGGACGGGACGTTCACGAACACGGAGCGGCGGGTGCAGCGCGTCCGGAAGGCCGTCGAGCCGCCCGGAGAAGCGCGTGCCGACTGGCAGATCCTGGCGGATCTCTCGGGGCGGTTCGGGCTGAAGTCGGACTACGCCTCCGCCGAACAGATCCAGGACGAGATCGCGTCCCTGACGCCCAGCTACGCCGGGATCGACTACGCGCGTCTCGAGACGGGCGGGATCCCGTGGCCCTGCACAGCCAAGGACCACCCCGGGACAAAGTTCCTTCATGCCCAGGCGTTCACCCGCGGCAAGGGGAAGTTCCATGCGGTCCCCTTCCGCGAGGCGGCCGAACTGCCCGACGACGACTACCCCTTCATCCTCTCCACCGGCCGCGTCCTCTACCAGTTCCACACCGGGACGATGACGCGGCAGACGGCAGGACTCGACGCCGTTTCGACCATCGCTGCCGTGGAGATCCACCCGGAGGACGCCTGCCGCCTGAAGATCGAGGACGGCACGGCGGTGCGGGTGGCGTCGCGGCGGGGCGAGGTCCGGGCGCGGGCCTGCGTGACGCCTCGGGTGCGCAAGGGAATGGTCTTCATGCCCTTTCACTACCGCGAGGCGCCCGCCAACGCCCTCACGAACGACGCCCTCGACCCCGTGGCGAAGATCCCGGAATTCAAGGTGTGCGCCGTCCAGGTGGAGCGGGTCCGGGGCACCTGAGACGGAATCGATCGGGGGGCAGTCAGGGGACGTCCGGCATCGAGTTGTCGTGGAGTCCGTCCATCCCGAGGTCGGTAGACGTGGACCCATCAATCGTCCCCGGCAACGGTAGCGAGGAGTCGCTCCGTTGCGTGCGGGACGACAGGGACGTGCCAGCCGGACGCCCGCGCTGCCCCCATCCGTCCAGCATCTGCCCCTTTCGCGACACCTGCCCCGTGATGGAAGCGGTTCGCGCGTGGGAACGATCCCGGCGGGATGGGGCGGCCCCGCGAGACCCCTTCTGAACGCCCGAGAACCGCTCAGCTGCCGAGGCGCATCTCGGCGGCCTTGACGGTGTTCTGCAGCAGCATCGTGATCGTCATGGGGCCGACGCCGCCGGGGACGGGCGTGATGGCCGCCGCCTTCTCCTTCACGGCGTCGAAGTCCACGTCGCCGGCCAGCTTCCACCCCTTCGGCGAGCCGGGATCGTTCACCCGGTTGACGCCCACGTCGATCACCACGGCCCCCTCGCGGACCATGTCCGCCTTGATCATGTACGGGCTGCCGGCTGCGGCGATCAGGATGTCCGCCTGCCGGGTGATCGAGGCGAGGTCCTTCGTGCCCGTGTGAACGAGGGTGACCGTGGCGTTGGCCCCCGCACGCTTCTGGATGAGGATGGCCGCCATCGGCTTGCCGACGATGTTGCTCCGCCCGCAGACGACGACGTGCTTGCCCTTCTGATCGTGGCCATTGCGCACGAGGAGCTGCTGGACGCCGGCCGGGGTGCAGGGCATGAAGATCGGCTCGCCGATCAGGAGCTTGCCGACGTTGTACGGGTGGAAGGCATCGACGTCCTTTTCCGGCGTGATCGTGTTGATGATCTTGGACTCGTCGATCCCCTTGGGCAGCGGCATCTGAACCAGGATTCCGTGCCACGTGGGATCGGCGTTCAGCTTCTTGACGAGGTCCACGAGGTCCTTCTCGGGAGTCGCGGCCGGAAGGCGGATGTTCTCGCTCAGGACGCCGACGTCCTCACAGGCCTTGACCTTGTTGCGGACGTAGACCGTGGAGGCGGGATCCTCGCCCACCAGAACGACCACGAGCCCGGGGGTGACGCCCTTGGCCTTGAGGGCCTTCACGCGGTCGGCGATCTCCCGCCGGATCTCCGCTGCGACAGCCTTCCCGTCGATGATCTTGGCGGTCATCGCGATCTGCCTCCGATTCAAGGATGATGGCGGACAGGCCTGAATGTATAATACGCAACGCGAGCATTTTCTCAAGACAAAAGGCCGCCGGGAGTCGAGATGGGGATGGGGCCCCGAGTTCGTCCGGAATACGAGACCGCCCGGGCCCGCGCCTGGGAATCGGTCCGAACGCAGGACAACGCGGCGTTGGCCGCCCTCGGCGCGATTCCCCGAGGAGGCCGA
>CAYUME010000197.1:0-7887 GCA_964445475.1 uncultured Planctomycetia bacterium | reverse complement strand
CCCCGTCGTCCTCTCGGCCAGCGCCGTCAGCTCCACCCGCTCGGTGGTGCGGACGACGACATGGCCGCGCTGCAGGTCGGTCCCGAGGATCTTCACCGGCGCGATCCGCACCTCGCCCGCCGACCGGTCGAACTGCGTCTCGAAGGTGAGGGCGAGGAAAAAGTTGCGTTCGGCCTTCCCCTGGAGTTCGACGCGCCAGCGACCGGAGCCGGCCGGGCTCTCCTCGGCCCGCGCGATCCCCTGCCCGGTCACGCTGACCCCCAGCGCCCCCGGGGGGACCTCCACCTCGAAGACCTTCACGCCCGCGTTGTAGAGCTGGTAGCGGACGGCGGCGCGGTGGCGGATCAGGCCGTCGCTGACGTGCGCGACCTGCAGGAAGTCGGCCGTCACGCGCGGCTCGACGATCTCCGTCCGCAGCGCCAGGTCCCAGTCCGGCCGCAGGATCCGGAAGGCCAGCGCCCCCTGCCCCCGCTCGCCCGCCTCGACGGGGTTGACCTCGCTCAGCCCCTTCCGCTCCGCCACGGACAGCCGCACCCCGCGTTCCGCCGGCAGCACCAGCTGCCCCGTATGCTTGACCGCCCCGACCACCTCCACGCGCGGGACGGCGAGGTCCTTCGGCAGCTCCGTCTCCGGCCGGCTCAGCGCCGCCTTCAGCGCCACCGTCCCGAGCACCTTCTGCTTGAAGTGGACCTGGACGGTCCGGACGTCGCCCTCGACGGCGTCGTCCCAGTGGCTCACCTCGGCCGCGCCGAGGGCGTCGATGTCGAACCGCGCCGGGAGGCGCAGCGTCACGGCGAAGACGCCGGCCTTGGCGATCTCCACCGCCAGCTCCCCGTTGTAGACGAGCCGGTCGTCCGCCACGACGAAGCGGGCGTTCTCGACGACGCGCAGCTCGGTCTTCACCTCGCCCACCTCGACCTCGACCCGCTCGCCCGGCCCCGGGCCGCGGTAGGCGTGGTGGACGTCGCCGGGCGCGAGGCCCGGGATCGCCTCCAGGAGCGCCGCCGCCTCGCGCGCGAAGTCGTCCACGTTCGCGGCGGGGGGCGCCTGCCGGACGGTGAGGAAGACGGCGGGGCTGGCCGCGAGGCCGAGGGCGGCCCGCTGGCGGACCGCCTCGAGGACCTCGATCGGGCCGAGGGTCGCCGTGTACGGCAGCGCGCCCGAGGACCGCTGCGTCGCCAGCATCAGCCGGTACTCCCCCGTCGCCGGCGTCTCCAGCCGCACCTCCAGCTCGCGCGTCGCGGGGTCCGCCCGCCCCCCGCCGACCCCCTCGCCCTCCACCGCCGTCACCGCCACGCCCTCCGGCAGCCGGAGGCGCAGCGTCCGCAGCTCGCCCTGCGCGATCTGCAGCGCCACCCGGTGCCGCCCCTCCGCCAGCCCCGCGTCGAAGCGCACGACGCCGAGCACCTCGGCGTAGAAGACCGTCTTCTCGAGCTTCGTCTGCCGCGCCCGCGGCTTCCAGAGGAAGGCCGCCGCCTCGCCCGGGCCGAGGATCGCCTCCGCCGTCGTCGCCGACGCCGTCTCCGTCCGCACGAGCCGCACCGCGTTCGGCGACACGACGTCCATCCCCGGCGACGGGATCGTCAGCGTCACCCGGTTCGTCAGCGCCGGCGGCACCGGCATCGCGAACTGCCGCACCTGGTCCTCCCCCGCCTCCGGCAGCGGGACAAGGAACCGGCACTCGAAGGCGTACGTCCCCGCGCGCTCGAAGCGCGCCTCGTACAGCCCCTCCGCCTGCACGAGGCGGACGTGCTCGACGGGCGACTCCGGCGAGAGGAGGAGCGCGCCGGGGATGCCGAGCGGCACGCGGGCCGGCTTCGCCGCCCGCGCCTCCGCCTTCAGGGTCACCTCCAGGCTGTCCGTCTCGACCGCGAGCCGGATCTCGATGCGGTCGAACGACACGTCGTCGGAGAGCGGGACGACGGAGGAGCCGCCGCAGCCGCCGAGGAGGGCCGCCGCGCCGGCGGCGAGCACGAGCGCCGCGGCCGCCCCGGCCGGCGCGCCCCCGGAGACCGCACGATAGAGACGACGGATGACGAAGACAACCAGCCCGGCGGCGGGAATCCCCCACGTCAGGACGTGCCCCGCGGCGAGGGCGAGCGCCGGGACCTGGGCGGCCGCGCAGAGCGCCAGCGCCCCCGCGGCCGCGCCGAGCGGCGCCCGCAGCCGGCGCAGCGCGACCGCCGCCGCCAGCGCCAGCAGCGCCAGCACCGGCAGCACCGTCGCCCCCGTCGCCGTCACGTACTGCCGCCACGCCGGCACGATCCGCGCCTCCAGCGCCAGGTGCTCCTCCTCGCTCAGGCTCAGCGCCCGGGTGTACGCGACCTGCGTCCAGTCGTCCGTCTCCCCGACCCCCGTCCGCCCGTCCATCCAGAGCGCCGCCGCGATCCCCGCCGCGAGCAGGGCGACGAGAACGACGGCCTGCAGGAGGCCGCCCGCCGCCGCGCCCCGGCGCGCGTAGAGGATCGCGAGAAGGATCAGGACGATCACCGCGGCGACGACCGCCCCCGGGCCCGTGAGCCACGTCCGGTCGATCCCCTCCGCCCACGACGCGAGGAGCGCCGGGACGAGCCGCGCCACGTCCCCCTGCGTCGCCGGCCGGTCCACCGGCACGAGGTTCCCGCCCCCCGCCGGCAGGATCGCGTAGTTCGCCGGCACCTTCACCGTCCAGTCCGCGTACGTCGAGCGGACGAGGCTCCGCGGTGCCGCCAGCTTGAGCAGCCCGTCCCCGACCTTCCCGTGCGCCTGGCGGAACTCGAGGTCCACCCGCACGGGGTCGTTCGGGTTCCGCCGCCGCTCGAGCGGGATCTTCAGCAGGGTGCCGTCCACCACCGACGTCACCCGCACCGCCTTCTCCTCCCCCGTCGCCGGGTCCTTCTCGATCACGTGCGTCGTGATCTCCTTCTCCACCCCCGGCGGCAGCACGAGGGCGATGTGCTGGCCCGACGCGTTCTTCACCATGTAGCGGATCCGGGTGATCGACTCGACCTCGCCGTCCCCGACCACGGCCACGTCCGTGTGCGTCCCCATCGCCTCGACGAGGACCGGGAGCAGCGAGCCGCGGGTGTAGGAGCTGACGCGCAGGCCCGCCCGGTGCGGCGCCTCGACGTACTTGAAGGTCTTCAGGACCGGCGCGTGCACCAGGAGCCGGAAGCTCGCCGGGATCTCGTCCCGGTCGATCTCGAGCACCCCGGTGCTCGGAGCCCCCTGCGCGTCGAGCCGGACGTTCAGCGGGCTGGCGACCGTCATGTAGCCCGTCTGGGTCTCGACGCCCTCGCAGGAGACGCCGCCGACCGAGAGCGCGCCGTCCTCCCCGACCCGCTGCGTGTACGACACGCCGATCGTGTAGTCCCCGAGGACCTTCCGCTGGAGCTTCACGAGCCAGAGCCCCTTCGCCTCCCGGTCGGGCGCCCAGCGCTGGATGTCGCGGCCGACGAACTCGACGTTCTGCAGGCCGTCGGCGACGCGAAACTTCAGCTCGTCCACCGGCGCTCCGGTGATGTAGTAGTTGACGGCCACGGTGCCGTACGCGATCCCCTCGCCGAGCGAGAGGAGGTGGAAGGCCTCGACCCGGATCCCCGCGGGCTTCTCGCTGGCCGTCAGCTCCACCGACCAGCCCGCCTCGCGGTAGCGGTAGGCCAGCTGGGCGCCCGCGACCTTGACCGGGACCGACGCGGCGTGCACCTCGCGGAGGTTCACCGCCTTCGGCGGGTCGAGCCGGACGCCGGCGTCGACGGCGACCACCAGCCAGCCGCGCTCGCTCTTCGCCCCGCGCACCGACGGGCCGGCCAGCGCCTGCGCCTTCCCGAGCGGCCCCTTCCCCAGCTCGAGACGCAGCGCGACCAGCGTCCGCCCGACCACCGGCTGCTTGAACCGCACCTCGATCTCCTGGACCGCCGCGCCGCCCTCGCGCGCGACCTCCCGCGCGACGTGGTCCTCGACGAGCGGCCCCTCGACGGCCGCGACGACCCACCCCGCCGGCACCGCGATCACCGCCTGCCGCACCGGCGCATCGCGGACGTCCAGCTCCAGCTGCCCCTCCAGCGTCAGGTCGTCCTCCCGGATCCGGGCGACGAAGGTCCCCGAGGCGTCGAAGGAGGGGACGATGTCGTCGAGCGCGACCCGCATCCCGTACGGCGTCGTCGCGTGCTGGTAATAGAAGGCGTGGTTCGGCGGCAGCGGACGCGCCTGGTCGCGGCTGAGGAGGATGCGCGGGAAGGCCGCGGCGTCCATCTGCGTCAGCCCCCCGCTCTGCCTCACCACCAGCCGGATCGCCCCGTCCGTCCCCACGGCCAGGTACCCGCCCGCCCGGATCCCGTCCTTCGGCGCGATCACCGGCAGGTCGAGCTCCGCGGGCAGCTTCGGCAGGAGCATCTCCGCCTGGACCTGGAGGCCGTACTGCTTCACCTGGGGCCGGTTGAGGACGACGACGAGCGTGGCGGCGCCGCCGGCCTCCTCGATCCGCCAGTCGCGGATGTGCGCGCCGCGGACCTGCGTGAGGCTCAGGCCCTTCGGGATCTCGAACGCCAGCTGCTCGAGCTTCCCCTGCGCGATGTCGACGGCGTAGAGGATGTCGAGCCGGAGCGCACCGGCGCGGACGGTGGCGATGGCGTTCGCCTCGGTCGCCATCACCAGCTTCGCGTCGAGCGTCTCGACCTGCGGCTTCCAGCGGACGACGAAGGGGGCGCCGGCGCCCTGGATCGCGGTGACGACGAGCCGCTTCCCGCCCTCGACGCCCGGCGCGTCGCGCAGGTCGCGCTTCAGCCGCATCGCCCCGGGGAACTGCACCTCCAGGTCCGGCCGGTCGCACGCCAGCTCCAGCTCGCGCACCGGCGAGGCGGGGACGTCGAACCGCGACTCCCGCCACGGGCCGTCGTCCACCGGCACTGCGCGCACCGCGAAGGAGACGTCCAGCTTCCACTCGCCCGCCGACGGCCAGAGGATCAGGTAGCCCCCCCGCTTCGGGTCGTACCGGAGCCGCACGCCCTCCGGGAGGCCGTCCGCGAGGTCGAGCGTCATCTCGCCCGCCGCCAGGAGGATCTCCTGGTTCGCCGCCTTCGTCACGACGTCGCAGGCGACCCGGAACGTGATGTTCTCCCCGGCGATGATCCCGGTGACCTTGAGGTTGGAGACCTTGACGAGCTCGGGCTTCGGGGGGGCGGGCGGCACCACCTCCGGCGGGGCCTGATCCGGCGGCACCGGCTCGCCGGGTTCCTGCGCGGCGAGCGGCAGGACGAGCCCTGCGACCAGGCCCAGGCACGGCAGAAGGCGGCGAAGCATGGCGGTCCCCTTTCGATTCGGTTCAGCGTACGTCCCCTGTCGTTCCCTGCCCTACTCTACGCGTCCGGCCATCCCATGGGTGTCAATCCAAGGTAAAACTATGCCCGCAGTCACCGCGTCCTCGAGAACAACGTCCGGGCGGGGACAAGCCCCGCCCCTCCACCCGCATTGACGCTTCCCGCCCCCCTCCGGTTCACGCAACATGCGACCCTCGCCATATCCCAAGCGGCACCCATCCCAAACGGCGCGGCGGCCGTTCGCCGCGCCGTTTGGGCATGGCGCGTCATTGCGCCCGCGTCAGCCCTTGCGCCCGCACCGCCAGGTCCGCGACCTCCTTCACCTTCTTGTCCAGCGGCAGCTGGCGCGACACGCCGGCCAGGAACCCCGCCACCTTCCGGTAGCCGCTTCCCTGCGCGTACTCGCTCTCGCGCAGCAGCTCCGCGAATTCCGCCACGGACGCCGCCAGGAAGAACCGCGGCGAGTCCTCGACCGTCCGCGCCCGGACCGCCCCCGCCTCCATCCGCCGCGCGATCTCCTCGATCCCCCGCGTGTCCGCGTTCCGGTACCGCACGTAGACCGTCCCGAGCGACGCGGCGGGCACCAGGCAGCCGGCGATCGCGTCTCGGCGAGGGGCGGGGCTTGTCCCCGCCCGGACGTCGTCCACCGCCATCCAGGCCCCGTCGTCCACCAGCTCCACCTCGTACAGCGCCGTCGCCGACTGCCCGCTGCCGACCTCCGCCGCCTCGATCGCGTCGTTCCGGAAGTCCTCGTCCCGGATCGACCGCGCCTCGTATCCGATCAGGCGGTAGCGCCGGACGCGCGCGGGGTCGAACTCGACCTGGATCTTCGCATCGACGGCGATCGACTGGAGCGTCGCGGCCATCTCCTCGACGAAGACCCGGCGGGCCTCCGCGGCCGAGTCGATGAAGACGTACCGTCCGTCCCCCTGCGCGGCCAGACGGGCCAGCAGCGCGTCGTTGTAGCTTCCCGTCCCGAACCCCGCCGCCGTGAACGTCACCCCCTGGTCGCGGTAGGCCTTGACGTTGCCGAGCATCTCGTCCGCGTCGGAGGAGCCGATGTTCGCCACGCCGTCCGTGCAGAGGATGACGCGGTTGATCTCGCCGGCGCGGAACTGGCGCTGGGCGACGCCGTAGCCGAGCTGGAGCCCGAGCAGGAGGTTCGTCGGGCCGCTCGGCTGGACGGACTCGATCGCGGCGAGGATCTCCGCGCGCCGCGCGGCGGGGACCGCCTCCGCCGCGAGCCGCGCCTCGGTGCCGAAGACGACGACGGAGACGCGGTCGGCCGGGCCGAGCTGGCCGGCCAGCCCGCGGAGGGCGTACTGGATGAGCGGCAGCCGGTCGGCCCGCGCCATCGAGCCGGAGCCGTCGATCACGAAGACCAGGTGCGCCGGCTTCCGCCCCTCGCGCCCGAGGACCTTGCCCTTCACGCCGACCTTGAGGAGCGTGAGGCCCGACCGGAAGGGCGAGGGCGCGCCCTCGACGTGGATCGCGAAGACGTCCGTCGTCTGCCCCGGGTAGTTGTAGTCGAAGGCGTTGACGAACTCCTCCATGCGGACGGACGCGGCGGGCGGGAGGAAGCCCTTCTGGAGGTAGCGGCGCGCGAGCGTGTAGGAGGCGGTGTCGACCGCCAGGGCGAAGGTCGAGAGCTTGTCCCGCGCCGTCAGCACCCACGGGTTGACCGGCCCGGCCTTGAAGAGCGAGGCGCTGGGGAGCTCCTCGTCCGGCTCGGACTGGCGGGCCTGCTGCTGGAGCACCTGCTGGGCCGGCTGCAGGACCTTCCGTCCTTCGTCCGTCTTGACGAGGTCTTCGCTCCCCGGCGTCCGCGGCTCCCCGAGGGCGAACGGCTGGGTCTCGGCCGCCTCCTGGGGCTTCAGGCGGACGAAGGGCGGGGGCGTCTCCTCGAGGCCGAGGGTCGCGCCGGCCAGTGCCGGCCGGGAGGTCTCCTCCCCTTCCTGCAGACGATCGAGGGCTTGTTCGTACCGATCCTGCTGCCCGAGCTCCCGCCGGGCCTTCTCGTCACGACCCGGCAGCGACTTCGCCATTTCCTGCACAAGGCCGACCCCCTCCCGGATCGCCTGGCCGGGCTGAACGCGCGGGGCGACGCTCTTGTTCCAATCCTCTTTCGCTTCCTCTGTTCTCTCGCGCTGATCAGACCGACCCCGGTACTCGGCCTTCTCCTTTGCCTTCTCGAACTCCAGAGGCTTGACCTGACGGGCAAGCGACTCCGCCTCCCGTTTACCTGCCGTTTCGGACGACAACCGCGATCCCGACTTCAGCCTGGACTGCTTGTCCCTCCCATCGGCCAGGCCGAAGAACGAATCGACCTGCGCCGGCTTGCCGGCCGCGACCCCCGGATCCGCCGGTGCATTCCGGTCCTCGCCGGCTGCCGGGAGGCCTTTCGTCATGGGCTCATCGAGCACGAGCCCGCCGGCAATCACGCCCCTGCCGGGAGGACGACGCCCAACCACGGGAGCCGGCGTGCTGACGGGAGGTGCCGGTTGCCCGGTCGTGCCGCCGCCGGGCGGCACGATCGCGAGCCCGACCGCCGGGCCTTCCGCCGGAGGAGGCAGCGCGGGCTCCGGGGCCG
>CAYUME010000196.1:0-8025 GCA_964445475.1 uncultured Planctomycetia bacterium | reverse complement strand
GGATGCCGTACCAGAAGAGGTCCGGGTGGTGCGGCTCCGTCGAGAACGGCGAGCTTCCCTGGACCCTGGAGACCTTCCCCACGCCGGCGTCGGCCCGGAGCGCCCAGATCTCCGGCTGGAACCGCGAGCAGGAGCAGCTGAAGAAGGGCGTCCCGGTCTCCTTCGACAGCCGGACGATCTCCCGCGCGTCGGCCAGGCTGGCGGCGAACGGCTTGTCGATGAAGAGGGGCTTCTTCGCGGCCAGGACGGGTTTCGCCTGCTGCAGGTGGGGGCGGCCGTCGACGCTTTCGATCAGCACCACGTCCACCTGGCCGAGCAGGTCCGGGATCGACGCGACGATCGCGACGCCGTGCTGCTCCCGGAGCTGCTTCACGAATCCGTCGACGCGGGAGCGGCTGGACTCGATGTCCGGGCTGCCGCCGGGGAAGGCGGCGGCGACCCGGACGCGCCACGCGGGGTGGGCGTGCAGGATCTTCGTGAACGCGACCACGTGCGACGTGTCGCACCCGACGATCCCCGCCCGCAGGTCCGCCTTCGCCCACTCCGGGCTATCCGCCGCGCCGGCGAGGGACGCCGCCAGGACGAACGCGGCCGTCGAGATGCTTCTCATGGGTGCCCCCCGGTTGTTCCACGAAGCCCCGAAAACGGACGTCACGGCCCGAACGAGATCCCGACCTCGATGTCGCGCCCGAACGGCACGCGGATCCCCGCGCCGGGCGGCCACTCCGGCGGCTGGGTGAAGGCGGCCGTCGAGACGCGCGACGACCCCTTCCGCCCGTCCGCCCACTCCAGCTCGATCCAGAACCGGCGGACGGCGAACCAGTCGCGCCCCGGGTTGCGCACGGCCGCCCGGTTGAAGCGGCGGAGCGACCGGACCGCCTCCGGGGTGAGGGGCACGCCGGCCCGTTCCGTCCAGATCCCCTTCGTCTCGTCTCCGCCCGCGGGCGCCATGGGGCCGATCGCGATCCCGTTCAGGACGGCGGACGTCGGGTGCGTGCCGCCGCCGCCCTCCAGTCCCATGCCGTCGTAGCGGAGCCACCCGCGCGCCGCCTTCCGGAGGTCGTCCTCCCTCGCGTCCGCGACCGGGAAGGGCGCCGGGCCGCGCCGGTACGGCTCCGGGTCGTCGTCCAGGGTCCGCGTCAGGACGCGCTCGCGGGTCTCGATCCGCATCTCCGCCCAGCACGCCCAGTCGCCGCTCGAGTTGTCGGCCGGCCCGACGTCGGCGACGAGCTTCAGGCGGACCCTCTTCCCGGCCCACGGCGCGAGGTCGGCCTCGAGGGGGAGCCACGCGTGCTTCCGGACGTGGGTCTCCGCCGCGACGGTCTCGGTCCCGGCCTCGTCGACGACCGCGACGCGGTACGCGATCCCGTCGCCGGGGTCGCTGCCGTCCCGCTTGCCGGCGAGGGCGCGGAAGGCGGCGGGGGGCGACGCGGGGAGCCGGAGCGGGTCGAAGCGAAGGAAGACGTATCCCGTGCCGCCCTGCCAGGGCGGGTGGAGGGTGATCCCGCGGCGGGTGACGCCCCCGCAGTCGGCGGCCCCGGCCTGGGCGTTCGCGCCCGTCGCGCCGAAGTCGGCCTGCTCCGCGGCCCCCCGGAGCCGGATCCCCGCCTGCCATCGTCCCGGAAGTTCGGCGAGGGGCCGGTGCCCTTCCGCCGTCCGGAGCCCGCGCTCGACGGTCAACCCGGCGCCGCCCGCGCGGACCGCGACCGAGAGGACCTCCTCGTTCTCCCCCGGCGGCGCGCCGAGGTCGATCGGGACCCGCGTCGTCCGGGCCGGCTCGAGGCGCACGGCTTGTCGGCGCGCGCCGAGCGCCACCTCGGCCTCCTCCGCCTTCGGGAGGCGGCTCGTGAGGGCGACGCACAGCGCATTCCCCTCGAGCGACACCGCCGCATCCGCGAGCGGCACGGCGGTGAAGTCGATCCACATCCCCTCGACCTCACGCCAGACGCGCGTCCCCGGCGTGGCGTCGCGCGGGAGCTCGAGCCGGTGCTCCTCCCGGCCGCGCACGACGACGGTCTCTCCGGGGACGACGTCGTCGCGGTCGCAGGACGGGGAGGGCGCCGCCGGCGCCTCCCCGGGCTCGAGCCGGTAGCTGAAGGCCCCGGGGACGGGGAGGACGTACGCGAGGCCGCGCGCCACGCGGAGCGGCGCCGGGCCGACGTCCTTCCCGGCCTGGTCGAGTGCCGTTGCGCGCGCGGCAGGGACGGCGAAGCCGCACTCCGCGCCTTGGATGGGGATGACCTCCCACCCGCCACCCGGCAGGATGCGGCAGATCCCGATGCCGTTGCCGGCCGCCTTCGGGAAGCGCGCGAAGCGCCCGCGGCCGTCGACGTAGAGGTAGGCGGGCGTCGCCGCGTAGTCGGCGCGCCGCCCGCCGGGATCGCCGCTGCGCACGTCGATCGCGCCGTCCTCCGTCCAGCCGGCGAAGCCGTCCGGGGGGAGGTCCACCCGCCGGCCGAACGCCTCGACGGCCATCCGCTCCGACGGGTGTCCGTTGACCGCGGTGACCGTGCCGTCCGCGTACCGCGTCGCGACCTGGGACCGGGCGAAGGCCCCCGTCGCGACGGCGGCGCTCGTGTCGAGGAGCCGGCCCCCCGCGTCGGCGTAGCGGATCTCCGCCGCGCCCGCCAGGCAGTACCGGCTGTGGAGCTGCTGGAGCAGGTAGTAGCTCCGGAGCGCGCCGGGGAGGCCGTACTCGTAGGCGAGGAATCCCGGGTGGCCGAAGGCGACGGTGGCGGCGAGGAACCGGTCGAGCGGCCGGTCCGCGGCGTCGACGAAAAACATCTCGGGATTCCCCATCCCGAAGTTGCAGCCGAGGTCGTGGAGCCGGAGAAGGTCGAAATCGACGAGCCACGGGCGCTCCGCGGGCCGGTACTGCTGGTCCTGGGCGTAGTTCCCGTCGGTCAGGCCGCAGTAGGGGAAGTGGCGGTTCCCCTCCGAGTAGACCGGCCCGTTCCAGGCGGCCTTCTGGTGGAGCAGGATCTCGCCGTAGGCGTAGAAGACGGCGGCGAAGGTGCCCGCGCCGGGGACGCGCGCGTCGTAGTCGACGCGGTCCCACGGCGCGACCGCGGTGTGGACGTCGCAGTAGGCGGTGCTGAACCCGAACTTCCTCTGGATCTCCGGGGCGAGGCGCGCGCAGAACTCGACGGCGCGGGCGGGCTTCGGGGCGTAGCAGCGCATCCAGGCGGGCTGGAGCTGGTTGTCCGGCGTGCGGCTGACGAGGTCGACGTCCCAGAATCCGTTCACCGGCGCGAAATCGGTGAAGTTGTTGTAGGGGCCGTAGACGAAGCCGAGGCGGTCCTGCATGATCCGTGCGTACTCCCGCGCCCCGTCGTCGCCCCCCTTCTTCGGGGCGGCGCGCGTCCGGAAGGTGAAGCTCTCGCCGCCGTCGCGCCACATCGTCTCGTGGTCGGTCACGACCACCTCGGTCATGCCGTGCCGCCGGCACTCCGTCCAATAGCGGACGTCGTGCGCGCGGTCGGGGCTCGCCCCGTGCGCGCGCCAGAGCTTTGTCCCCGTTACCCGTTTCCACGGCGAGACCGGGTTGGGGACGGTCGGGAGGACCTCCTCGAAGCGGGGGGAGAGCGTGAGGAAGAGCCGCTCGAAGCAGTCGTTCCGGCGGCCGTCGGTCTTCGGGACGTAGCGCGTCCCGCCGTTGAGCGCCGCCCCCTCCGGCGCCACGTCGTTGACGGCCCAGGGGAGGGAGGCGTTGGAGAGGCACCAGTCGGTGTGGCCGGCGAGGAAGAGCGGGGCGCCGGGCGGGCCGGAGACGGCGATCGCGGGGCGCGTGCTGCCGTAGACGTAGTAGGGGAGCGTCACGAGCCGCGGGGCCTCGAGCCCGACGGCGCGGCCGTACCGGACCTCGCCGACGGCCCCGCCGGGCGCGGCGATGTCGATGACGAGCGACTTGTTCCAGAGCCGGTAGGTGTAAGAGACGTCGACGGCGAGATCTCCCGCGCGGAGGCGCCAGCGGGAGAGGACGGCGTCGCCGTCGCGCGCCGTGCCGAGGGGCTCCGCGCGTTCGGGGGCGACGGGGGGGCCCGTGCCCTGGAGGAGGAGCCCGCCGCCCGCGCACGGCCGGATCTCCCCGCCGCGCCCCTCCCAGCGCGCCGTGACGTCCCCGAGCGACCCGGTCTTCGGCTCGAGGCGGTAGGTCAGGCGCCCGTCGCCGCCGGCGTACGTGAAGACGCAGGCGCCGCCCTCCTCCGCGAGGGTCGTCTTGAAGTCCTTCACGAGGTTGTCGGGGAGGATCGTCTCGGGGCGGGTGGGGAACGGGAGCGTGCCGGGCCCGGTGTTGGTCCCCGTCCCCTGGCCGGGGAGCCTCGGGATGCCTCGTGCGGGGCGGGGCGCGAAGGCCAGCGGCTTGAAGGCCTCGAGGAAGACTGCGAGATTGTCGACGTAGAGGACCCGGTCCCTTGTGTTGCGCCCCCCCGCGACCGCGAACCCCGCGAAGGCCGCGCCGCGCGCGACGCGCCGGATCTGCCCGGGGTCGAGCCGCCGGTGACAGAGGAACCACTCCGACCAGTTCACGTGGGCGAGCGGGACGGAGAGTTCCTTCCCCGCGGCGTCGGTGAAGAGGGCGGACACCGACACGGACGGCGTTTCGGGGTCGGGGGCATAGCCCCAGGTGTTCCCGTAGATCCAGCACGTCACGGTGTCGAAGGGGGCCTCGATGCGGACCGGCGCCGGCGGGAGGATGCGCACGAGGGGGGCCGGACCGGCCGCGCGGTAGGCGAGCCGGCCGACGTGCCGGCCCCAGATCTGCTGCTCGCGGGTGCGCGCGAACGCGGCCGTCGCGTCGCGGCCCGCGCCGCGCCCCCCCGCGAGATCCGCCAAGTCGACGAGCGGCGGGGGGGGGGGCGCGACGCGGCCCCCCCCCGCGCGCTCGGAGGGGCGCGCGCCGACGACCTCCGCCTCGCCGGCCGCGGCCGATCCTCCCCCGAGGGCGCCCGCGACGACCAGGAGCCAGGCGCGCCGGGCTTGTGCGGTCATGGAGGCGCATGATAGCATACGGACTCCGCGCATGGCCAGCGCGGGCGATCGGCGGCCTCGGCGGGGGACCCCGGACATGGAGCGGGCGGCTTCCTGTATCGCCTTCCTCCTGGCCCGCGCGGCGGCGCCGCTCGCGGCCGCCCCCGCGGAGTTCAACCTCCTCGACTACGGCGCGAAGGGCGACACGTCGGTCAACGAGGCCGGCGCCTTCCAGCCGGCGGTCGACGCCTGCGCCGCCGCGGGCGGCGGCACCGTTCGCGTCCCCCCCGGCGACTATCTTTCCGGCACCATCCGCCTCGCCTCCCGCGTCACCCTCCGGCTCGAGAAGGGGGCCACGATCTACGCCAGCACGGACCGGGCCGACTACCGGGAAGGCCATCGTCACCTTCTCGAGGCCGACGGCGCGGAGGGCGTGGCCGTCGAGGGGGAGGGCACCCTCCACGGCCAGGCGACCGCCGACTACGGCGAGCGCTGGGGCGCGCCCGAGAAGCCCGCCTTCCGCACCGGCATCCTTCTCTTCCAGGGCTGCCGGAGCGTCGCCCTCCGCGGCTTCCGCGTCCTTTTCAGCGACGCCTGGACGCTCCACCTGAAGCGCTGCGAGGGCGTCGTCATCGAGGACGTCACGATCGCGAACAACACCCGCCGCCTCAACTCCGACGGCATCGACCCGAACTCCTGCCGGAACGTCCGCATCCGCCGGTGCCGCATCACGGCCGGCGACGACGCGATCGTGCTCAAGAGCACCGAGCCGTTCCCGTGCGAGGACGTCGAGGTGAGCGACTGCGTCCTGGAGTCCCCCACCGCCGCCTTCAAGCTCGGGACCGAGTCGCGCGGCGACTTCCGGGACGTCGTCATCCGCGACTGCACGATCCGGAACAGCCCCGTCGGGGTCGGGCTCTACCTCAAGGACGGGGCGGTCATGGAGCGGATCACCGCCGCGAACCTCCGGATGGCGATCTGCGACCCGTCCTTCCACGACGTGGCGCCCCTCTTCATCGACATCGAGCGGCGGCATCCCGACTCGAAGGCGGGCCGGGTCCGGGACGTGACCTTCCGCGACATCGAGATCGCGGCCGGCACCGGCCTCCTCCTCCAGGGGATGCCGGAGAGCCCGATCGAGAACCTGACGCTCGCCCGCGTCACCCTGCGCGTGGAGAAGGCGGACGACTACGCGAAGCGGAAGAAGCCCGTGGGCGGCCGGCGGACGACGCGCGACGCGCGCGACACGTGCTACGCCCGACTCCCCGCCTACGCCGCCGTCGCCCACGTGAGGGGATTGACGATCGACGGCTTCCAGGTGCGGATCGGGGCGGAGGCCGCGAAGGCCTTCGCCCGTTCCGCCCTGGCCGTCCGTCACGTCGAGGGCGGCACGATCCGCGGGGTCCTCCGGGAGCCGGCGCCGGAGCCGGGGGCGTTGCCGGCCGTCGATCTCCAGGAATGCCGGGACCTGAACATGGATTGACTCTTTTCCGGTGCAGGGGCCCCTGGAGGGCGACAGGATGGGGACACCGGCCTGGTTGCCGGTCGCCGGCCTGGCCCTCGCCGCGGCGCACGGAAGGGAGACGGCGGCCGACGGCGCCGTCCGCGCGATCCAGGCCCGTCCAGGGGAAGGCGGAGGACCAGCTCCTCTGGGAGTCCCGGGCGCCCCGGACGCTCACGAAGAAGGGGGCTGCACGCGAGGGAAGGACGGCCGTCGCGTACTGGGGCGGGACGCTGCATCTTCTCGACGGCGCCGGCGCGCGGGTTTATGCCCAGCAGAGGATTCGGCGGCTCCCTCTCTCCTGATCCGGGTCCGCGGCCCCTATCCCGGGATTGCGCTTCCCCCGGTCCCCTCGTGGATCTCCTCGAGGGCGCGCCGCGGGCTGTCGGTGCCGTCCAGCGGCCGCCAATGGGACACCTTCTCCTCGCCGAGCTTCCAGGAGAGGTAGACGATGTCGTCGCCGAGCCGCGCGGGGAAGTCGACCATCCCTTCCTCGTAGTCGCGGAGGTCCGCGCCCAGCTCGGTCAGCTCGCCGACCACCGTCATGACGTCGTCCTTGAGCGTCTCGATCTCCCGCGTCACGCGCTCGCGGTGCCAGCCGTCGGGCGGCGGGAGGCCCTCCTTGAGGGCGTCCTGGCCGGCCCGGTAGAACGCGACCCGCCCCTTGAAGGAGGCGTACCGGTCGATGATGTCCCGGACGATGGACCGGACGAGGGGCAGCATGCGCTGGGCCTCGTCCAGGGTGAAGAGCCGGGGGCCGGTGAGCTTTTCCATGGCGACTCCAAAATCAATCCGTTATCGATCATCCGCACGGGTTCAATGCCGCGCGCAGGGCCTGTTCGGCCAGGACCGAGCAGGCCTGCTTGGTCTCGGGCAGCCCGCCCAGGGACGCCGCCACCTCCCGGTTCGTCACCGCCCGGGCCTCCTCCAGGGTCCGCCCCTCCAGCATCTCGGTCAGCCGGGAGGAGCTGGCGATGGCGGCGATGCACCCGAAGGCCTTGAATCGCACCGCCAGGATCCGGCCGTCCCCGATTTTCAACGACAAACGCAGGCGGTCGCCACAGGCGGGGTTGACCGCCTCTCCGACCGCCGTCGCATCCGGCAGCTCCCCGCAGTTGCGGGGATTACGGAAGTGGTCCATCACGGCGGCGGAGTATGCGAGGTCCATGGGCGTTGGGTACCGGCCCGTCCACCGCGACCGATCCGGCCACTCCTCCACAAGCCCCGAGCGGGGAACGGGTTCCAAGCCGGCGGGATCCCGATCCTCCGGCCGTCTCCGTCCGAACCGACGTGCCGTATTAAAAATCGTCTGTTTCACCTCTATTCTTGATGCTAAGATGGCTCGAAACCGTATATAAATGCGGGAGAGCCCTGATGATTCAAACGACACCGGCGCGGGTGGGGTTCCTTCTGGCGTGCGCCATCCCGGTCTGGGCGGAGGGCCCCCCGTCGGATTCCGTCGGCCCGGTCCCTGCCCCCCCCCCCCCGCCCCCACCCCCCGTGCCCCCGCCGGACCCCCAGGGGGAGCGGTACAAGGAGCGCCAGAGCCACAC